>QKGW01000010.1 GCA_003250275.1 Alphaproteobacteria bacterium | reverse complement strand
CGGGTGATCGCTGCCGCCGGTTTCCGCCGCAATAGCCACGACGGCAAGAAGCTGCTCTCGATTCTCGAAAACTTGCCGCGCGACGAACTGTTCCAGTCGTCCGAGGAGCATCTGCTCGCGGTCGCCGTCGGAATCCTCCAGCTGCAGGAGCGCCGCCGCGTCGCGCTGTTCCTGCGCGAGGACGATTTCCAGCGCTTCATCTCTTGCCTCGTCTACATCCCGCGCGACCGCTTCGACACGCCGCTGCGCCTCGCGATACAGGAAATCCTCGCCCAGGCGTTCGACGGCGAGATTCTCGCCTACTACACCCAGGTGGCGGAATCGCCGCTCGCGCGTCTGCATGTGATCGTGCGCACCCGTCCGGGCGACGTGCCCGCGTACGACGCGCGCGAGATCGAGGCACGCCTCGCCGTCGTCGCCCGCGCGTGGGACGACCACCTGCGCGACGCGCTCTACCGCGTTCTCGGCGAGGCCAAGGGCGCCGAGGTGCACCGCCGCTACGCCGCCGCGTTCCCGAGCAATTACCCCGAACGCTTCGACGCCGAGGCGGCGGTGTTCGACGTCGCCCGTATCGAGGACCTGATTTCCGGCGGCGGCGAGATCGACCTCAACCTCTACCGTCCGCTCGAAGCCGACGCCGAGGAAATCCGCCTCAAGGTCTACTGCAAGGGCCATGCGGTGCCGCTCTCCGACATCCTGCCGATGCTCGAGAACATGGGCCTGCGCGTGCTCGAGGAGATTCCCTATCCGGTCAAGGTCGCGGGCGGCGCGGCGCAGGGCGGCGTCAACGTCTGGATCCACGACTTCGGGATGCGCGCCGCGCACGGCGGCACCGTCGACATCCAGGCGCTGCGCAAGCCGTTCCACGACGCGTTGCGTCAGGTGTGGAGCGGCGCGGTCGAGAACGACGCCTACAACCGCCTCGTCATCGGCGCCGGGCTCACCGCCCGCGAGGTGACGGTGCTGCGCGCCTACGCCCGCTATCTGCGCCAGGTGCTGTTCCCGTTCTCGCAGGCCTACATCTCGCAGACCCTCCTCGACAACGCCGGGGTGACGCGGCTGCTCGTCGATCTCTTCCACGCCCGCAACGATCCGACGCGGCAGGACGGCGCCGCCGAGCGCGCCGCGGAAATCGAAGCCGCGATCGGCCAGGGGCTCGACGCGATCGCCTCGGCGGACGCGGACCGCATTCTGCGCCGCTTCCTCAACCTCGTCCGCGCGACGCTGCGGACCAACTACTACCAGACCGAAGCCGACGGCGGCCCGAAGCCGACCCTCGCCTTCAAGCTCTCCTCGCACGATCTCGAGGATTTGCCGAAGCCGCGGCCGTGGGTGGAAATCTTCGTCTACTCGCCGCGCCTCGAAGCCGTGCACCTGCGCGGCGGCAAGGTGGCGCGCGGCGGCATCCGCTGGTCGGACCGCCCCGAGGACTTCCGCACCGAGATCCTCGGCCTGATCAAGGCGCAGATGGTCAAGAACGCGGTGATCGTGCCGGTCGGCGCGAAGGGCGGCTTCATCTGCAAGCGGCCGCCGGCGGGCGGCGGGCGCGAGGCGGTGCTGGCCGAAGGCATCGCCTGCTACAAGCTGTTCATGCGCGCGCTTCTGGGCCTCACCGACAACCTCGTCGGCGGCCGGGTGGTGCCGCCCGAGAACGTGGTGCGGCACGACGCCGACGATCCCTACCTCGTCGTCGCCGCCGACAAGGGCACCGCGACCTTCTCCGACATCGCCAACGCCGAATCCCAGGCGGCGGGCTTCTGGCTCGACGACGCCTTCGCCTCCGGCGGCTCGCAGGGCTACGACCACAAGGTCATGGGCATCACCGCCCGCGGCGCGTGGGAATCGGTGAAGCGCCACTTCCGCGAACTCGGCCGCGACATCCAGGAGCAGCCGTTCACCGCGGTCGGCGTCGGCGACATGTCGGGCGACGTGTTCGGCAACGGCCTGCTGCAGTCGCGCGCGACCCGCCTGCTCGGCGCGTTCAACCACATCCACATCTTCGTCGACCCGGATCCGGATCCGGAGGCCTCCTTCGCCGAACGCAAGCGCCTGTTCGACACTCCGCGCTCGACCTGGGCCGACTACGACGCCAAGTGCCTCTCGCCGGGCGGCGCGGTGCTCAGCCGTCAGGCCAAGAGCCTCAAGGTCTCGCCCGAGGTGGTGGCGCGCTTCGGCCTCGAACGCGACACGGTGACGCCCAACGAGCTGATCCGCGCGATCCTCGCCGCCGAGGTCGATCTGCTGTTCTTCGGCGGCATCGGCACCTACCTCCGCGCCACCGACGAAACCGACGCGGAAGTCGGCGACCGAGCCAACGACGCGGTGCGCATCACCGGCCGGATGGTCCGCGCCAAGGTGGTCGGCGAGGGCGCCAACCTCGGCGTCACCCAGAGGGCGCGCATCGAGTACGCGATGGCGGGCGGGCGCATCAACACCGACGCGATCGACAACTCGGCGGGCGTCGACTGCTCCGACCACGAGGTCAACATCAAGATCCTCCTCAACGAGGTGGTCGCCCACGGCGACATGACGACGAAGCAGCGCAACGTCCTCCTCGCCAAGATGACCGACGACGTCGGGCAGTTGGTGCTGCGCGACAACTACCTGCAAAGCCAGGCGCTTTCGATGATGGAGGCGCACGGTCCCGATCGGCTCGACGAGCAGGCGCGGCTGATCCGTCACCTCGAACGGCTCGGCCGCCTCGACCGGCCGATCGAGTTCCTCCCCACCGACGACGAACTCGCCGAACGCATCGCCAAGCGCGGCGTCCTCACCCGCCCCGAAACCGCGGTGGTGATGCCGTACTGCAAGCTCTGGCTGTTCGACGAGATCATCGACAGCGACCTGCCGGACGCCGCGCAGCTCGATGCCGAACTCGTCGGCTACTTCCCGCCGGCGCTGCGCCAGGGCTTCGGCGAGGCGATCCACGCGCACCGTCTGCGCCGCGAGATCGTCGCCACGGTGGTCGGCAACGCGGTGGTCAACCGCATGGGCGGCACCTTCCTCACCGAGATGATCGAGGATTCGGGCCGCGGCCCGGCGGACATCGCGCGCGCCTTCCTGGTGGTGCGCGCCGCCTTCGATCTCGAAACCCTGTGGGCGGCGGTCGAAGCGCTCGACAACCGCGTGGCTGCCGAGATCCAGCTCGCGATGCTGATCGCGATCAACCGTGCGGTGCTGGCGCTGGTGTCGTGGATTCTCCGCCACACCACCGCGCCGGTGGACATCTCCGGTCTCTCGGCCCGTCTGCGCGACGGCGTCGAGGCGATGCTGCCGTCGCGCCTCGCGGTCTCTCCGGAAACCGACGAGGAAGGCGCGGCCTGGATCGCCGCGGGCGTGCCCGACGATCTCGCCCGCCGCATCCTCGCGCTGGAGGACATGGTCTCGGTGCCCGACGTGGTGACCCTGGCGGAAACCCGCTCGCTGCCGATCCCGCTCGCCGCCGCGGCGCACGATCGCGTCGGCGAACGCTTCGGCTTCGGCTGGCTCAAGGGCCAGGCGGGCCACCTCGTGCCGCGTAGTCACTGGCAGAAGCTCGCCCTCGGCGCACTGGTCGAGGACTTCTCCGAGCAGCAGCGCGACGTCGCCCACGGCGTGCTCGCGCGGCTCGCGACCGAGGCGACCGCCGAGGCGGTGGAAACCGCGCTCGCCGAGTGGATCGCGGCGAACGCCTACGCCGTCGATCAGGCCGACCGCCTGCTCGGCGAATACCGCGACGCCGCCCAGGCTCCGGACCTCGCCATGCTCACCGTGGCGGCCCGGCAGTACCGCACCATGGCGCGGGCGTAAAACAAGGCAGCGGGGGGACCTGATCCCCCCGCACCCCCGGTCCTGCTTTCCCGACAACAGCCGGAAGCGCCCGATGTCCAACTCTCGTCCCGCGCTCGGATGGTGCCTCTACGACTGGGCCAACTCGGCGTTCCCGACGGTGGTGCAGACCTTCGTGATCTCGACCTGGTTCACCCAGGCGGTGGCGGTCTCGAAAGAGGCGGGCACCGCGCAGTGGGGCTGGGCGATGGCGGCGGCGGGCGCGGTGATCGCGTTGACCAGCCCGTTCCTCGGCGCGGTGACGGACCGCTCCGGGCGGCGTACCTGGTGGGTGGCGGCGCTGACCCTCGGCGTCTGCCTCGCCACCGGCGCGCTCTGGTTCGTCCGCCCCGAGCCGGATTCGGCGCTGCTGTGCCTGGTGCTGGTCGCGGCGGGCACGGTGTGCTTCGAGGTCGCGACGGTGTTCTACAACGCGCTCCTGCCCGCGGTCGCGCCGCCCGGGCGGATCGGGCGGATTTCCGGCTGGGCCTGGGGGCTCGGCTACATCGGCGGGCTCGTCTGCCTCGTCGTCGTGCTGTTCGGGCTGATCAAGGCGTCGCCGCCGCCCTTCGGCCTTGACCCCGCCCAGGGCGAGACGGTGCGCGCCGCCGCGCTGCTGGTGGCGCTCTGGGTCGCGGTGTTCACCCTGCCGTTCCTGCTCTGGGTCAAGGATCCGCGCGGCGCGGGCGGCAGCCTCACGAGCGCGGTGCGCGGCGCGCTGCCCAACCTCGTGCGCGCGGTGCGGCGCTGGCCGCCCGCCTCGCGCGTTGGACGCTTTCTCGTCGCGCGGATGCTCTATACCGACGGCCTCAACACCCTGTTCGCGTTCGGTGGTGTCTACGCCGCGGGCACCTTCGGCATGGAGCTGTCCGAGGTGATCGTCTTTGGCATCGCGCTCAACGTCACCGCCGGGATCGGCGCGGCGGCGAGCGGCTGGGCCGACGACGCGCTCGGCCCCAAGGCGGTGGTGCTCGGCGCGGTTGCGGCAATCTTCGCGATCGGCCTCGCCCTCGTGCTCACCGAGAGCGTCACCGCGTTCTGGATTCTCGGCCTGCTGCTCGGGGTGTTCCTCGGCCCGGCGCAGGCGGCGAGCCGCACCTTCATGGCGCGTATCGCGCCGCCCGAGGACCTCAACGCCTGCTTCGGCCTCTATGCCCTCTCGGGCAAGGTCACCGCCTTCGCTGGACCCGCCGTCCTCGCCGTCGTCACCGACGCCACCCACTCGCAACGCTGGGGCATGGCGACGATCCTGATCTTCCTCGCCGCTGGCGGCCTGCTGCTCGCCACCGTGCCACGGCCGGGGCGGTAGGACAGGGGCGCTGCCCCTGAGACCCCGCCGGAGGGTCTTGGACCCTCCGGGCCTCCCGTTTACCTCCAAAGACAATGGGCCACCGCAAGGGTGGCCCATTGTCTTTGGAAACGAATGGGATCCAAGGGCCCGAGGCCCTTGGCGGGTCCAGGGCGGAGCCCCGGTTCCTACGGCTTCAGCCGTAACGAACGGCGGTGCCGTTTGCGGAGACCATCAGCATGGTCTTGTCGTCGCCGCCTATAACTTCGTAGTCGAGGTCGACGGCGATCACCGCGTGGGCACCGAGGTTGTAGGCTTCCTCGCGCATTTCCTCGAGGGCAAGTTCCTTGGCCTGGCGCAGGGCCTTTTCGTAGCCGCCGGCGCGGCCGCCGACGACGTCGCGGATG
>QKGW01000164.1 GCA_003250275.1 Alphaproteobacteria bacterium | reverse complement strand
GCGGCGGAGGCGTGCAGCGGCCTGCGCTATCTCTTCCCGCTGATGAGCTTCGGCTACATGATGGCGTTTCTCGTCCACACCGGCATCCGCGACCGCATCCTGATCTTCGCCGCGACGATCCCGATCACCATCGTGATGAACGCCCTGCGCATCACCTCGGTGGGCTGGGCGGTCGATCAGAACTACATGGTGGTGCTCGACGAATCGCTGCACTGGGCGCAGGGCTTCGCGGTGTTCCTGGTCAGCCTCGCGGTGCTCGCGATGATGAGCTGGGGCCTGCTGCGCCTGTCGCGCCGCGGCGTCGCCGGCGGCAACGGCGGCTTCAACGACGTCGCGATCGACGGCGCGATGGTCTCGGGCGGCACGCCGCCGAGCCGCGCCGGCGGCCTCGCGCTCGCCGCGATCCTGCTGCTCGCGGTGGTCGCGCAGACCACCGCCCTGCGCTCCACCGCCGACCCCGCCAACGTGCCGCCGCGCCGCAGCTTCATCGACTACCCGATGGTCGGCGGCACCTGGACCGGCCACCGCGAGTACCTCTCGCCCGACGAATTGCGCTCGCTCAAGCTCGACGACTACCTGCTCGCCACCTTCTCGCGGTCGCCGACCGACGTGCCGATCGGGATGTTCGTCTCCTACTACGCGGCGCAGACCACCGGCTCCTCGACTCACTCGCCGCTGGTGTGTATGCCCGGCACCGGCTGGGTGATCGCCGACCTCGCGCGCCACACCCTGCCGTTCAAGGGCGCCCAGGGCGTGCCGCTGGTGGTCAACCGCGGCATCATCAAGAAGGGCGAGACGCGCCTTCTGGTCTACTTCTGGTACCGCGAACAGGGCACCGACGTGACCACCACGCGCGAGATCAAGTGGAACATGATCAAGCAATCGTTCGGCGACCGCCGCAGCGACGGCGCGCTGATCCGCCTGATCACCCCGGTCACCGAGGCGGGCGACCTCACCGAGGCCGACGCGCGGCTCAGCGGGTTCCTCTCCGAGCAGATCGGCAATCTGCCGGCGTTCGTGCCGTAAGGGGGAACCGGGTCAGGCGGCCTCGCCGGTGCGGCGGCGCTTGAGATAGCCGCACACCCGCCGGATCTCGCCGCGCAGCAGCACGCCGGTCGCGGCGAGATAGGCGACGCCGCCCGCCGCGAGGGCGAGGATCAGCCGCAGCCACGGATCGTCGGCGGCGTACGGGCCGTCGGCGTATCCATAGATCGCCGCCGCCATCAGCGCCGAGGCGGCGATCGGCGCCCAGAGCTTGGCGAGCTCGTGCCACAGCGCCACCCCTTCCCACTTCTCGAGCGCGGCGTAGAACACCGGCACGAACAGCAGGCCGACGGCGAGGGTGCCGAGCGCGACCTCGACGAGGCCGAGCGGCAGCACCGCGATGGTGACGACGAGCACCGCGGCGACGTAAATGCCCTGGAGCTTGAGGAAGCGCTGCATCCGGTTGCGGGCGCGCAGCATCTCGCGCACGACGAACTGGAGCGGCAGAATCCCGCCGCAGACGATGAACACCTGGAGCAGCGGGATGCTTTCGTCCCACTTGTTGCCGAACAAAATCGGCATGTAGAGCGGCGCGGCGACGGCGGCACACGCGAGGATCGGGAAGATCGCCACCCCCGCGGCGGTGATGAACACGCCGAGCAGGCGCTTCTGCCCGACCGGATCGTCGTTGAGTTTCGCGAGCGAGGGGTAGAGCACCGCGAACGGCGGATTGACGAAGATGTCCTGGATCGCGTAGCGCACCCGCGCGACGAAGGCGTAATAGCCGAGCGCGAGCGGCCCCATGAAGACCATGATGAGGATGCGCGGCACTTCCCGCTCGGAGACGTTGATCAGCATCGAACCGGCGAGCTTGAGGCCGGGGCGGATGGTTTCGCCGAGACGCGCACGGGAGAAGACCCGGCGCGGCCGCCAGCGCACCGACGTCCAGACCACGAGGTTGTTCACCGCGAACAGGGCGATCTGCTGGAAGATCAGCGCGAACGCGCCGTAGCCGTGGAACGCGGCGAAGATGCCGACCGCGCCGCCGATCGTCGCGGCGAGGATCGAACGCACCGCATAGACGCGGAAATCGAGTTCCTTGAGCAGCATGATCGTCGGCACCGAGGCCAACGCGAGCAGGATCGGGATCACCGAAAACAGCGCCAGAAGCGGCATCAGGCGCGGCTCATGGAGCGCCAGCGCCATCGGCTCGGCGGCGGCGAGGCTCACCAGTGCGAGCGCCACGCCGATCCCGAGCACCGCCCAGAACAGCGTCGACAGGCGTTCGTCGTCCTCGATCTGGAGGTTCACCACGCCATCGACGATCGACAGCACGATCAGGTTGGCGACCGCGAAAAAGACGAAGCAGATGTTGGCGAGGCCGTATTCCTCGGGACCGACAAGCCGCGCGATGACCATGAATACGAGAAAGGAGATGGCCTGCTGCCCGCCCTTTTCGAGCAGCGACCACATCACCCCTTTGGCCATTCGTGTTTGGAGGCTCATTTCCGCCGCCTGCGCGCGAGGGCACGGTCGTAGACCTCGCGGAACTGCGCCGCCACACCCGGCCAGGCGTAGCGCTGCGCCAGTGCGATCGCGGCGCGGCGGCGGCCGGCGAAATCCCGCTCGTGCGCGCGGAACGCCGCCTCCAGGCGCTCGGCGCTTCCCGCCGGGTCCTCTGGCGCGATCACCACGCCGTCGCCCAAAGCGTCGATCAGCTTGACGAACGGCGGCAGCGGCGACACCACCGGCAGCAACCCGGCGGACATCCCCTCGACGATGGTGAGGCCGAAGCCCTCGTACGCTGAGGCGGAGGCGACGTACCCCGACCGCCCGACCAGCGTCTTGAGATCGGCGTCGGACGGCTTGAGATGGATTTCCACGGCGTCCTCCGCGCCGCGCGCGCGGGCGTGGGCGGCAAGGCTTTCGACCGTCTCCGCATCCGGCACCCCGGCGACGATCAGCCGCCACGCGGGATCGTGCGCGCGGGCGGCGGCGATCAGGTCGATCAGCGCAGGCACCCGCTTGTTCGCCGACCAGCGGCCGATGAACAGCAGCGTGCGCGTCGCGGTCTTGCTGCCCGCGTCGGCCCATTTCTCGATGTTGACGCCGTTCTCGATGGTCAGGGTCTTGGTCGGCGCGATCTTGCGGAAGGTCGCGGCGTCGTTCGCCGAGGACGCGCAGATCGCATCGTAGGCGCGGCACGAGGCGCGGGTGACGGTGGCGAAGTAGAGCCGCTTCGCGCGTGCGGCGAACTCGGTGTGGAAGAACCCGCCATGGGTCGAGGCGACGAGCGGCAGACGGTGGATCGGCTTGGTCCAGGCGAGGTAGTCGAAGAAGAAATCGATCGCGTGGACGTGGACGAGATCGGCCTGTTCGAGCGGCTTGAGCGCCGAGAACGCGAGCGGATAACGGCTCGACCCGCGCCAGGGGATGCGCGTCACCGGAATCCCGTCGATCGTCGCGGCGCGCGGCAGCACCTGCTCGGGATCGGAGAACAGCCGGTCGAGCGTCACCACCCGGACGCGGAGATCCGGCATGTCGGAAAGATGCTTGCAGAGATTGGCGACGGCGTCTTCGAGCCCGCCCACCGACGGGGCGTACTGCCGCACCACGTGCACGACCTGTAGTCTATCGGGCATTCTTCATCGGACCGTATTGGAGGCGCAGCCGCGCGCCGTGGAAGGCGAACACCACGCCACCGAGAATATACCGCCGCCACAGCCGCCGAGGTTCGTGAATCAGGCGATACAGCCATTCGAGCCGCGCACGCTGCCATGCCCGCGGCGCGCGCGGGAAGCGCCCGGCGATGAAGTCGAGGATCGCGCCGCCGTTGAGGATCACCGCCGGGCGGTCGAGCCGCGCCGCGAGTTCGGCGGCGACCGCCTCTTGCAACGGCATCCCCATCGCGAGGACGAAGATGTCGGCGTCGCAGGCGCAAAGGTGGCTCACCGTGGCGGCGAGGCCCTGGAAGCCGTCGATCGCGAGGACCACGGTGTGGCCATCGGCGCGCAGCTCCGCCGTGGCGCGCGCGAGCCACGGCTCGGCGGTGCCCGCGAGCGCGATGCGGCGGCCGCGGCAGGCGGCGAGGATTTCCGGGATCAGATCGGTGCCGTTCATGTTGAGGCCGCCGGGCGCGCCGAGCAGGCGCAGCATCACCGAAACCCCGATGCCGTCGCGGAACAGCGCGTCGGCGTCCATCAGGTTCTGGCGGAACTCGGCGTCGCCGAGCGCGACGTTGAAGCCGTGCGCGTTGAGGAACGACACCACCACCGCGTTGAGCGGCGCGCGCAGGCCGTCGATGAACGCCGCCTTCGCCGCATCGTCGGGGACGATCGTGAGATGCCGCAGCAGGGCGATCTCGACCGGGTCCGCCGCCGCGATGGTGTCCACCCGCGCCTCTCCGTTCATGCCGCGCTCCTTCCCGCCCGCACCGGCAGGGCGATCCGCGCGAGCAGCGCCGCGCGCCCCTGCACCGCGAGCCCGATCGGCACCAACAGCAGCGGGAAGACCATCCCCGCGGCGGTGCCGAGGATCAGATGAGGTTCGACGTCGAAGATTCCCAGCCGCATCAGGATCGCGCGCATCCCCGCGCCGAAGATCACGTGGGCGAGGAAGATGATCATGCTGTTCGCGCCGACGAACGCGAGCGCGCGGCCGAAGCGTCCGGGCTTCTCGGGCTGGCGCGCGGCGGCCTCGTAGAACGCCTTGTAGAACAGCAGCACGAGCGCGAGCGTGGCGAAGCTCAGCCACGGCGAGGCCGAGGGCGCGAACTGCAACGCCGCCGCGAGCACCGCCGCGAACCCGGCGACGACCGCGAGCGGATGCACGCGCCCCGCCTCCATCGCCTCGTTGCCGACCGCGATGCCGAGCAGCAGGTAGGGGAAATGCCAGATGAACTGGCCGACGAGGAAGAGGTACGGCCCGCTCCCGAACAGCGCGTGGATGGTGTCGTCGAGCGCGATCCGCGCGGCGAACGCGACCGCGAACGCAGCGAACGCGACCCGCCGCGACGCACCGGCGGCGGGCAGGATGCCGCCCGCGAGCATCGCCACAAACAGCACGCCGAGGAACCAGAACTGCTGGCTCGGCGGCATCGGCGCGGTGAGCACGTCGGCGGCGGAGACGCGCAGGTTGGCGCTGCCGCTGAAGAGGTACTGCATCCCGACCTGAAGGTAGCTCCACACCACCAGCGGTCCGACGAGGACGATGAGGTTGCGCCGCACCATGCCGCCGTAGCCGAAGCGCCGCACCGTCTGGGCGAAGAACAGGCCCGAGAGGTAGAAGAACAGCGGCATGTGGAAGAGGTAGATCGCCCAGTCGACGGTGCGCCAGAGGCCGTCCATCACCAGCAGGTCGGCGCGCTCCAGCCCGCGCAGCACGTGCCCGAACACCACCAGCAGAATCGCGAGCGCCTTGGCCTGATCGGGGGCGAGCGAGGCGCGGTTGGGGTTCCTCATTTCACCCCCACCTGGGTGAACAGCGGCTTGGGCGGCGGCTTCTGCGCCCGCAGCGCGTCGGCGCGCGC
>QKGW01000428.1 GCA_003250275.1 Alphaproteobacteria bacterium | reverse complement strand
TTCCCCCAGGGAGAATCCTGTCAGAGTCCATCCGGGGGGAAATCTTGAGACTCAAGCTGTTGGCCGCCGTCGCAATGACGGCGATGCTGGGCGCGTGCGCGACGCCGCAGAGCACGCCCAAACCCGTCGAACCTTCGACCACCCGCACCGAAGCGCAAGCCGCACAGACCGCCGCCCTGCAGCCGCAGGCGAAGGTGCTGAAGCGCAAGATCGCGATCGGCCGCTTCACCAACGAGACCCGCTACGGCCGCACCTTCCTGCGCGACGGCGACGCCGATCCGCTCGGCAAGCAGGCCTCCGACATGCTCGCCAACCGCCTCGTCGAATCCGGCAGCTTCCTGGTGTTCGAGCGCCCCGACATCGAGAAGGTGAAGCGCGAACAGGCGATCGGCGGCCCCGGCGACCTCATCGGCGTCGACACCCTGATCCTCGGCTCGGTCACCGAGTTCGGCCGCAGCACCGTCGGCCAGTCGGGCTTCTTCTCCAACACCAAGCGCCAGGTCGCCCACGCCAAGGTCGAGATCCGTCTCGTCGACCCGAAGACCGGCTACGTGTTCTTCTCCGCCACCGGCCAGGGCGAGGCGACCAACGAGGCGGGCGCGGTGCTCGGTTTCGGCTCGCGCGCCGACTACGACGCCACCCTCAACGACAAGGCGATCGGCGCGGCGGTCTCCGACGTGATGAACAGCCTCGTCACCAAGCTCACCGAGCGCCCGTGGCGCACCGACATTCTCAAGGCCGAGGCCGGCCGGGTGTTCATCAGCGGCGGCGAGCGCCAGGGCCTCAAGGTCGGCGACACCCTCGCGGTGATGCGCGAAGGCGAGAAGGTGAAGAGCGCGCAGACCGGCTTCACCATCAGCCTGCCGGCGGCACCGGTGGCGACGCTCACGGTGCAGGCGCTGTTCGGCACCAACGAGACCGACGAAGGCGCGGTGTGCGCCGTCACCTCCGGCAAGCTCCCGGCGGATACCCGGCCCCTGTTCGTGAGCGAGGCAAGCAAATGAAGCGCTTTCTGATCCCCGCCCTGATGCTCGGCCTCGCCGCCTGCACCTATCCGCACGAACAGGTGCGCACCGTCGACAGCCGCCCGAGCCTCGTCGTCGTCAACGCGCCGCCGTTCTCGACCCTCGCGGTCGACGGCATCGTTCTCGGCCAGGCCAACGACTACGCCGCCGACAAGGCGATCCGCGTCGAGCCCGGCCGCCACGTCGTCCGCGTGTTCTCCGAGGACCAGCGGATGATCCACGAGGAGACGGTGTTCGTCTCCGGCGCGGTGGTGCGTCAGATCACCTTGCCGGAGGGCAAGAAATGATCCGCTTTCCCCATCTCGCCGCCGCCGCGCTCTCGCTGGCGCTCCTCGGCGGCTGCGTGCAGAACAGCCTCTACGCCTGGGGCAACTACGACACCGCGATGTACCAGTACGCCCGCGACGACACCACCCAGCCCGCCTTCCAGGAAGCGCTGCTCAAGGTGATCGAGCAGAACGAGGCGGAGGGCAAGCGGATGCCGCCCGGCATCTACGCCGAATACGGCTACCAACTCCTCGAACAGAACAAGAGCGCCGACGCGATCGCGTTCTTCGAGAAGGAAAAGGCCGCGTGGGTCGAATCCACACAGTTCATGGACACGATGATCGCCTACGCCAAGGGCGGCCGTCAGCTCAACAAAGCCCCGAAGGAGGCGAAGTGATGCGCATCCTCCGCCTGCTTCCGGCGCTGCTCGCGCCGCTCGTGCTCGCCGCCTGCGTCACCGCGCCGCCGGCGCGCGACTACTCCGGCTTCCGCGCCGCCGACCCGCACAGCATCGCGATCGTGCCCGCGGTCAACCGCAGCCTCGAAGTCACCGCCGCCGACTACTACCTCTCGACCATCACCGTGCCGCTCGCCGAGCGCGGCTACTACGTCTTCCCGGTGCATCTGGTGAAGCGGGTGATGGAGGACGACGGCCTCTCCGACGCCGATCTCGTCCACTCCGCACCGGTCGAAACGGTCGCCGGCCTGTTCGGCGCCGACGCGGTGCTCTACGTCGCCATCGAGACCTGGGAATCGAACTACGCGGTGTTCACCACCACCACCCGCGTGACGATCGCCTACGAACTCAAGGACGGCGAGACCGGCGAGACCCTGTGGGACGACCGCGAACAGGTCGTCTACCAGCCCCAGGCGAGCGGCGGCGGCCTCGCCGGGCTGATCGCCCAGGCGGTGGTCGCGGCGATCGAGCGCGCCGCGCCGAACTACATGCCGCTCGCGCGCCAGGCCAACGCGATGGCGGTCTACCGCGCCGGTCAGGGTCTGCCCGCCGGACCGTATGCGTCGAAGTACAACCAGGACGCCGACGTCTTCCCCTCGGGGCAGAAGATCTCCAAGGCGGAGCCCGCCGCCGACGCGGCCAAGACGGAACCCTCCACCGACGCGACGCCGGCGCCCGTCGCGCAATGACGCAAAAAAGCCCCGGATCGCTCCGGGGCTTTTTTCGTTGTCTGGCAACCTACTCGAAATCCTCGAACACCGCGTCGTCGACGCCGACCGGCCAGGGCGTGCGCCAGGTGGCGTCGCGCAGGTCGTGCGGGATCTGGTCGGCGACGCCGAGGAGCATCGCGAAGATCGCCATCCGCACCGGGATGCCGTTGTCGGTCTGGCGGAAGATCGCGAGGCGCGGGTCGCGGTTGAGGTCGGTGGAGAGGTCGTTGGCGTCGGCGCGGCTGTCGCGCGGCAGCGGATGCATGATCAGGCTGTCGGGCTTGAGCGCCGCGTCGGCGAGCGCCGCGTTGATCTGGAAATCGGGCGTGTAGCCCTCGATCGCCTCGCCGGAGAAGCGCTCCTTCTGGATGCGCGTGGCGTAGAGCACGTCGCAGCCCTTCACCCCCTTGGCGATGTTGTCGGTCTGTTCGATCACGTGGCCGTTGACCGAGAGACGTTCGAGCAGGTGCGCGGGCATTTCGAGGCTCTTGGGCGCGACGAAGCTGAACTTGATCCCCTTGTGCAGCGCCAGCAGCTTGCTCAGCGAGTGCACGGTGCGGCCGTACTTGAGGTCGCCGACGAAGGCGATGTGCATCCCGTCGATCGACTTGCCGAGGCGGGAGAACTCGCGCTGGATGGTGTAGAGGTCGAGGAGCGCCTGGCTCGGATGCTCGCCCGGGCCGTCGCCGGCGTTGACCACCGGCAGGTTGGTGGCGCGGGCGAATTCCGCCACCGAGCCCTGCTCGGGGTGGCGCACCACCAGGGCGTCGACGTAGCCCGAGACGACGCGGCTGGTGTCGTAGATCGATTCGCCCTTGCTCATCGACGAGAAGGTGAAGCCGGTGGTGTCCACCGCCGAACCGCCGAGGCGGCGGAACGCGGTGCCGAAGCTCATCCGCGTACGCGTGCTCGCCTCGAAGAAGAGGTTGCCGAGCACCGCGCCTTCGAGCACGCGCGTCACCTTGCGGCGGCGCGCCACCGGCTCGAGCAGATCGGCGATGCGGAACAGTTCGGCAACGACGTCGAGATCGAGCTGGTCGGTGGAGAGGAGCTGCGGCTTGCCTTCGTTCGAGATCATCGGCGCCTTGCCCGCGGCGCGCGCCGCCTGGGCGGGCATTCCGGCGAGGATTTCGGCGACGTAGCGCCCGACCACCTCGGGCATCGTCCGCGCCTCGGAGGATTCGCTCGGCAGCAGCCAACCGTCGAGCGCGCGGCGGGTGACGCCGATGCGCTGGCAGAAGCCGTCGCGGG
The DNA here is from genome assembly GCA_003250275.1 of Alphaproteobacteria bacterium. Lineage (GTDB taxonomy): Bacteria > Pseudomonadota > Alphaproteobacteria > Rhodospirillales > Rhodospirillaceae > Oleispirillum. The sequence goes on along the minus strand of QKGW01000428.1, from coordinate 1,802 downwards.
TCAGGTTGAGTGTACGCATTGCGTTGCGCAACAGCGTCTGTTGGTCGGGTTGTGCGTGCATATCTGCCTCCGTTTCACCACGCATTGCGTATATCACACCGAACGCACGGTCAAGAGGCTCCGTTGTTTGTTTAGAAATTCCTGATATTCCCGCTCGTTAGGCTCCTGAGCGGGATTTTTCCGATTCCAGAATGGAGAATTTGTTGATAAACAGAGGATGTCGTCTTTCTCGCGCCGCCCATTCGGGCAGAGTTCGGCACGAATTTTTCGTTCGTTGTTTTCCGGCCTCCTTGTGACAACTGCCGCGATCCCTGCGCCATGCCCCGCGAAATCCGCCGCATCTACTTCACCGACGACGAAATCGCCAAGGCGATCCTGGCGCTCAACAACCATTCCCGGAACAAGTTCCTGATTCCCGGATCGCTGTGTGGCGTCGAGGTACGGAGCGAGCCCAGCCTCGGCCTCGAGGTCAAGGTCGAGAACCTCGACGGCAAGGTCGAATCGGTGCTGCTCGACGAAACCGTGGTCGGCGCGGCGATCATCCGCTACTGCATCGACACCCACGTGCCGTTGCCCTTCAACGGCTCAAAGAGCCTCAAGCTCCTCAACGGCAAGCTCGCCCTCGACGTCGCGTTCGACAGCAACGCGGCGAAGCGCGCCGCGCCGCCCGAGCCGGTGGCGAAACCGGCCTGATCCTCACTCGTCGCGCACCGCACCGCGCATCCGCTTGACCGCGGCGCGCGCCTTCTTGCTGTCCAGACGCTTGCGCTTTTCGGAGAGGCTCGGGCGGGTGGCGATGCGCGGCCGCGGCGGCACCAGGGCGCGGCGCACCAGGTCGACGAGACGGGTGCGCGCGGCGGCGCGGTTCATCTCCTGGCTGCGGTGTTCGTGCGCGGTCAGCACCAGCACCCCCTCCGCCGTCAGCCGCGAGCCGGCGAGGCCGCGCAGGCGGCGGAACACCGGCGGCGAGAGCGCGGCGCGGGCGTCGAAGCGGAGCTGCACCGCCGAGGCGACCTTGTTGACGTTCTGCCCGCCCGGCCCCGGCGCGCGCACGAAGCGCTCGACGACGTGGATCTCGTCGATGGCGAATTCGGGGGTGACGGCGATCATCGGCGGGTCCACGAAGCGGCAGCGGGACCGGCAGTATACGCCGGGAAGGCGCGTTGCGTCTCCCCGGCGTTCACGCTCAGGCGAGCGCGGCGGCGACCATCGCCGGCATCGGCGTGGTCGGACGGCCGATCAGGCGGCTCAGGGTGCGGCTGCCGTCGAACAGGGCCCCCTGCGCCGCGCCCGCGTCGGAATCCGCGAGCAGTGCCGCGAACGGCCCCGGCAGGCCGACGCCTTCGAGCGCGGCGCGGAACTCGGCCTCGGGCAGATCGCGGTAGACCACCGGCTTGCCCGACACGCGCGCGACCTCGGCGGCGAGCTCGGCGAGGGTGTAGGCATCGTCCCCGGCGAGTTCGTAGACCTTGCCCGCGTGGCCTTCGCCCGCGAGCACCGCGGCAGCGGCGGCGGCGTAGTCGGCGCGCGCGGCGGAGGCGATCCGCCCCGCGCCCGCAGCGCCGAGGAACGTGCCGTGCTGCACCGCCGGCGGTACGCTCGCGAGATAGTTCTCGGTGTACCAGCCGTTGCGCAGCAGCACCGTGGGAATGCCCGAGGCGGCGAGCAGCTTTTCGGTGGCGACGTGCTCCGCGCCGAGGCCGAGCGGGGTGGTATCGGCATGGAGGATGCTGGTGTAGGCGATCAGCTTCACCCCGGCGCGCTGCGCCGCCTCGATCGCGTTGCGGTGCTGCGGCAGGCGC
>QKGW01000575.1 GCA_003250275.1 Alphaproteobacteria bacterium | reverse complement strand
AGGCCAAACTCTGCGCAACAACGCGCCAGTTTGGTGTTATGAACCGGATATGCGTAAATCTGGGGCAGGGCCATGGACAAGTCGGTGACGAAGGTGACGGAGCGCATCGAGCGCTTGCGGCGGAACTACGTGAACACGAAGCCGTCGATCTGTTACGAACGCGCGAAGATCTACACGGAATCGCACAAGCGGACGGAAGGCAAGGCGACGATCCTCCGCCGCGCCCAGGCGTTCTACGACTTCTGCGCCGAGTTCGAGGTGCGGATCTTCCCCGACGAACTGATCGTCGGCACCGCTGGCAAGTTCCGCCGCACCGGCATCCTCACCCCGGAATATTCCTGGAAGTGGGTGGACAAGGAAATGGACACGTTTCCGACCCGCCCCCAGGATCCCTACCAGATCACCGCCGAGCAGTGCGGCTTCGTCCGCTCCGAGATTTTCCCCTATTGGCAGGGCAAGTCCCTCGAAGAGCATTTCCTCGCCTCGCTCCCCGCGTCCACCGCGAAGATCGCCGTGGACACCGGGATCATCGACAACGATTCGAAGTGGCGTCAGGCCGTCGGCGAAATCACGCCGGATTACCAGGGGCACCTGTTCCGCCTCGGCTACCGCGGCATTCTCGAAAAGGCCGAGGCCAAGCTCGCCGAACTCGACTACCTCAACGCCGAGAACATCGACAAGATCGAATACTATCAGGCCACCATTTTGACCGCGCAGGCGATCGTCCTGCTCGCCAACCGCTATGCGCAGCTTGCCGACGACATGGCGGCGAAGGAAGCGGACGGCGCGCGTAAGGCCGAGCTCAGCGAGATCGCGCGGGTGTGCCGCCGGGTGCCCGAGCATCCGCCGGAGAGCTTCCACGAGGCGATCCAGTTCGTCTGGTTCGTGCAGCTGGGGGGGATCATCACCGAGAACCCGCTGGCGCTGAACCCCGGCCGCTTCGACCAGTACATGTATCCCTACTACGCCGCCGACGTCGCAGGCGGGGTGCTGAGCGCCGAGCAGGCGAAGGAGCTGATCCACGCGCTGTGGCTGAAGTTCTCGGAGTGGGTCTGGACGATTTCGGAGAACACCACCGGGTACTTCGCCGGCTACAACCAGTTCCAGAACCTCACCGTCGGCGGCAAGACCCGCGACGGCGCCGACGCCACCAACGAGATGACCTATCTCTGCCTCGAAGCCACCGACGAGGTGCGCACCCACCAGCCGGGCCTGAGCGTTCGCATCCATTCGGATTGCCCGCAGGAATTCCTCTACGCGGTCACCGATCTGGTGAGCAAGGGCACCGGCTTCCCGGCGATTCACAACGATCAGGCCGGCACCCAGATGCTGCTCCAGGCGGGCTACGAGCCCGAGGACGCGCGCGACTGGAACAACTGCGGCTGCGTCGTGCCGCACTTCCGCAAGACCGGCCAGTGGACTTCCGCCGTCAACGTCAACTTCGCCGCGGCGATGGAGTACGCCCTGAACCAGGGCAAAAGCCGTCTGACCGGGGAGAAGCTCGGGCTCGACGCCAAGCCGCTCAAGGACTACGCGAGCTATCAGGAGATCGAGGACGCGGCGTTCGCGCAGGTGGGCAACCTCATCCACCACTCGGTGATTTCCACCGTCGTCGCGCAGAAGCTGCATTCGGAAATGGTGCCGCGGCCGTTCCTCTCCACCTGCATCGAGGATTGCGTGGAGAGCGGCGTCGACCTCTCGCGCGGCGGCGCGAAGTACAACGTCGGCCCGGTGCTGACCGGGATCGGCCTCGCGGTCGTCGCCAACTCGCTCGCGGTGATCAAGAAGCTGGTGTTCGAGGACAAGGCCGCGACGCTCGAAGAGCTGGACGCCGCGATGAACGCGGATTGGGAAGGCTACGAGGCGCTGCGGGCCAAGGCCCTGGCGGTGCCGAAGTACGGCAACGACGACGACTACGTCGATGCGATCGCCCGCGATCTCGCCAACTACTATTACCGCAAGACCCGGTCCTATAAGGACAACTTCGGCTCGCCGTTCAATTCCGCGTTCATGGGCATCTCCAACTACATTCCCACCGGGCGGATCGTCGGCGCGACCCCGTGCGGGCGCAAGGCGCGGAAGCCGATCACCGAGGGCGTGTCGCCCTACGCGGGCAGCGACGTGACCAGCCCGCTCGCGGCGATGCGTTCGAGCGCGAAGATGAACCACGACGTCCACACCGGCGGCACCCTGCTGAACCTGCGCCTGAGCGAGGATCTGGTCAGCACGCCGAAGGGCAAGCGCGACCTCGGCGCGATCATCCGCGCCTACTTCTCGTTGGGCGCGTTCCACGTGCAGTTCAACACGCTTTCGACCGAGACCTTGCGGAAGGCGCAGCAGAACCCCGAGGACTACAAGGATCTGCTGGTCCGGGTCGCCGGCTACAGCACGCAGTTCGTGAACCTCTCGCCGGAAATGCAGGAAGCGATCATCGCGCGTTCGGCACATGGAACCTACTGACGCGGCAAAAGGCGTGATCCTGCAAATGCAGGATTACTCCATCCACGACGGCGACGGCGTGCGGACGACGATCTTCCTCGCCGGGTGCGGTTTGCGCTGCCAGTGGTGCGCGAACCCGGAAAGCTGGACGCAGCAGAAGAAGCTGGCCTTCCACGCGCACAAATGCGCCGAATGCCACCGCTGCGCCCGCGCCTGCCCGGAAGGGCTCGATCCGGCCGGGGCAGACTTCGATCCGTCGCGATGCACGTTCTGCGGCGATTGCGTCGCCGCCTGCCCGGAGCAGGCCCTGCAACTCGCCTGCACCGAGAGCGACATCGAAACCGTCGCCGCCAAGATCCGGCGCGACGAGATCTTCTTCCGCCATTCGGGCGGCGGCGTCACCGTTTCCGGCGGCGAGCCGTTCGTGCAGCATCGCTTCCTGCGGCGGCTGATCGGCGAATGCGAAAAGCTCGGCGTGTCGGTGTGGGTGGAAACCTGCGGGTTCTTCAACTGGGAGCCGTGCGCGGATTTGATCCCGAGGCTCGACCATGTGTTTCTCGATGTGAAGCACATGGACGAGGAAACCCACCGGCGCTTCACCGGGCAGGGCAACCGGACGATCCTCGAAAACGCCCGCCGCATCCACGCGTCGGGCGTGCCGATGACGATCCGCATTCCGCTGATCGTCGAGGTCAACCTGGACGAAGAGAACCTCCGCGCCACCGCGGCGTTCATGCGCGAGCACCTTCGGGGCAGCGCGATCGAGCTGCTGCCCTACCACGAACTCGGAAAGGCGAAGTATACCGCCTTCCGCATGTCCGAGAATTTCCACGCCTTTTCCACCCCGACCGCCGCACAGGTCGACCGGGCGTACGAAATCTTTTCCCGGCACCAGATCGCCCGCCACCAATAGCCGTCGGCCTTCCCCGAATTTCGGCAGGCGTCATCTCCGGGGGAATGATGCGAGGTATGGACGACGAAAAAGACCGGCCCGAAGGCCGGTCTTTTTCGTGGTCTGTTCAGGCGGCTTTGACGTCGCTGAGGAAGCGCTCGATCTCTTCGTGCAGGGTGTTGGCCTGCGAAGATAGGATCCTCGCCGCCTGTAACACCTCACCCGAGGCGTTTCCGGTTTCGCCGGCGGCTTGGCTGACTCCGGCGATGCCGTCGAAGACCTCCTGGGTGCCGGCTGCGGCTTGTTGGACGTTGCGGGCGATTTCGTCGGTGGCGGCGGCTTGTTCCTCCACCGCCGAGGCGATGGCGCTGGCGGTTTCGCTGAGCCGGCCCATCAGGGTCGAGATCGAATCGATCGCCTCCATGGCGTGTTGCGAGGTTTCCTGCACTTCGCCGATCTGCGTCTGAATGTCCGCGGTGGCTCTGGCGGTCTGATTGGCGAGGGCCTTGACCTCGCCGGCCACGACCGCAAACCCCTTGCCCGCTTCCCCGGCTCTCGCCGCCTCGATCGTGGCGTTGAGTGCGAGGAGGTTGGTTTGCGCCGCGACGCCGTTGATCAATTCGATCACGGTGCCGATCCGCATCGAAGCCGACGCCATCGCTTCCATCGTGGTTTTGGCTGCGCTCATCTCGGTCAGGGTACTCGCCGCGATCTGCGACGACATCTCGACCTGACGGGCGATTTCCTTGATCGACGAGGTCAGTTCCTCGGCGGCGGTAGCAACCATCTGCACGTTTCCGGACGTCTGTTCCGTCGCCGCGGAAACCGTGGTGCTGCGTTGGCTGGTCTGCTCCGCCGTTGCGGCCATGTCCTGCGCCGTGGCTTCCATTTGGCGCGCCGCGGCGGAGAGGGCGGTCATTACGTCGTCGGCGACGTGGTGAAACGCGGCGGTGAGATTCTCGATTCTCGTGCCGCGCGCCAGACGCGCCGCCTGTTCGGCGGATTGTTCCGCAGCCAGGCGGTCGGCATCGAGCTTGTTGGCGCGGAACACTTCGACGGCACGAGCCATTTCGCCGAGTTCGCAGTTCCTGTCGGTGAACGGGATGGCGACGCCGGTGTTGCCGTCGGCGAGCCCGTGCATCGCATGGGTCATCTCGACCACGGGCTGCAACTGGCGACGCATCGCAACCAGGGAAATGCCGGAAATGATCACCAAAATCAACGCGCCGCCGCCGAGTGTGAAGAGCAGCAGTTTGGTGGCGATCTTGTGGATGTTGGCCCGGCTGATGCCGGTGTAGAGCACGCCGATAACCCGGCCTTGGGCGTCGTGGATCGGGTCGTAGGCGGTGAAGTAGGGCTCGCCCAGGATGCTCGCTTCGCCGCGATAGGGCTTGCCTTCCGTCAGGACCTTCTCGTGGATCGGCCCGGCGTCCAGCCTGGTTCCCACGGCGCGGGAGCCGTCGGAGCGCAACACATTGGTGGTGATGCGGGTGTCGCCCGCAAAGATCGTGGCGGTGCCGCCGACCAATGACTTGATTTCATCGACTAGGGCGATGTTGTCGTTGAGCAGGACGTTGCCAGCGTAAAGTTTGCCATTTTCGAGACGATAGGGCGTTCCCGCCATCTCCAGGACGTGCCAGGCCACCTTCATGGTGCTCTGTTGCCGTTCCTGGGCTTCTTCCGTCAATTCCTGCTCGATGATGTTGTGGCTGACGGCGGTTTGCGCTCCGATCGTTGCGCACAAAGCAAGAAGAACGCCGAGGGTAATTTTATGAACCAGAGACAACCTGTGAAATAGCTGCATGGCGGGAGCTCGTGAGCTGAATAGAGCCGGGGGTGCCGGCTTGTTGGGTTTCGGTTTGTCGTTGCGCCGATTGGCGTAAGATTAGAAAGGCGGAATGTTTTACGTGGAGAACTCATCAGGAAATTTTTGGCGATGTCCTGATGTATTTGGCGATTTCGATAAGTTTCAAGAATACTCTCTCGGCAAGGGAAAATGGATTCCCCGCTGAACAAGGAATTGTTCGGAGCTCTACAAGAGTTCGGACGAAGTGCGGGGAGGGAACACTAACGCTGATTTACGGATGCGAGAGTATACGGTTTTCTGGGAAAACGTAAGGTTGAATTTTGTTTGTGCGGCGTACGTCCTGTGGACGTGTCTTGGGCCGTGTCGGCCGTCGCCCAAGCGCTCGTGGTCCGTGACGGCAGGCCAATCCCTACGCTCCGAGGCGTGTGCGTGCGGAGCTGCTCG
>QKGW01000378.1 GCA_003250275.1 Alphaproteobacteria bacterium | reverse complement strand
AAAGCCGGCCACCCGTTTCCGAGTGGCCGGCGTCGCCGTGTGTGGGATCGGCGAGGGATGGCGTCAGCCGTAGGCGGCGATCACCTGCATGAAGGTGTCGCCGTAGCGTTCGAGCTTGGATTGCCCGACGCCCGAGGTGCCGAGAAAGGCGTCGCGGGTGGTCGGACGGTCGGTCGCGAGCGCGACCAGCGTGGTATCGGGAAAGATCACGTAGGGCGGCACCGAAAGCTCCTTCGCGATCGCGGTGCGGGTCGCGCGCAGCTTCTCGAACAGCTCGAGATCCGCACCGTCGAGCGCGAGCCGCGCGGTTGCCGCGCGCGCGCTTTTCGAGGCCTTGGCGCTGGTCGGGCGATCCTTGCGGAAGCGCACCTCGCGCTCATGGCGGAACACCGCGCGGGCCTCGCTCTCCACCAGCTTGAGCGCACCATAGGCAGAGTGATCGACGGTGACGAGCCCGGCGGCGAGCAGCTGGCGATAGACCGACTGCCAGGTCTTGGCGGAGATGTCCTTGCCCGCGCCGAACACCGGCATGTCGACGTGGCCGTTGCGGCTGGTCTTGTCGTTTACCGCCCCGGTCAGCACGTCGATCAAATGCCCGGTGCCGTAGCGCTCGCCGGTGCGGTAGACCGCGGCCAGCGCCTTGATCGCGGCCTCGGTGCCGTCCCAGGTCTCGACCGGGCGCAGGCAGGTGTCGCAGTTGCCGCAGGGCTCGGGATAGGTCTCGCCGAAGTAGCCGAGCAACGCTTGGCGGCGACAGCCGGGGGTTTCGCAGATCGCCAGCAACGCGTTGAGCTTGGCGCGCTCGACCCGCTTCACGTCGTCGTCGGAGGTGTTCTCCTCGATCATCCGGCTGCGCTGGATCACGTCGGCCATGCCGTAGGCCATCCACGCCTCCGACGGCAGGCCGTCGCGCCCGGCGCGGCCGGTCTCCTGGTAATAGGCCTCGACCGAACCCGGCAGGTCGAGATGCGCGACGTAGCGCACGTTCGGCTTGTCGATGCCCATGCCGAACGCCACCGTCGCCACCAGACACAGCTCCTCCTCCTTGAGGAAGGCGTCCTGGTTGGCGTCGCGGACCTCGCGCTCCATTCCGGCGTGATAGCCGAGCGCACGGATCCCCTGCCCGTTCAGCCACGCGGCGGTGTCCTCGACCTTGGCGCGCGAGAGGCAATAGACGATGCCGCTCTCGCCCTTGTGGCGCGAGAGGAAGCGCAGCAACTGCTGGCGCGGCTGGTCGCGCTCGACGATCTCGTAGCTGATGTTCGGGCGGTTGAACGAGGTGGTGAACACCTTCGCCCCATGCAGCCCGAGCTGCCCGACGATGTCCTCGCGGGTGTGCGGATCGGCGGTCGCGGTCAACGCGATGCGCGGCACGCCGGGGAACAGCTCCGCCAGACGGCCGAGTTCGCGGTACTCGGGGCGGAAATCGTGGCCCCATTGCGAGACGCAGTGCGCCTCGTCGATCGCGAACAGCGCCACCCGCGCCCAGCCGATCATCTCCTGGAAGCCCTGGGTGACGATCCGCTCGGGGGTGACGTACAACAGATCCAGCTCGCCGTTCACCACCGCGCGCCGAACCTCGACGAACTCCTCGCGCGTCAGCGAGGAATTGAGCGCCGCCGCGCGCACGCCGCGCTGCCGCAAGGCCTCGACCTGATCGCGCATCAGCGCGATCAACGGCGAAATCACCACGCCGACGCCCTCGCGGCACAGCGCCGGAACCTGGAAGCACAACGACTTGCCGCCGCCGGTGGGGAACAACACCACCGCGTCGCCGCCCGCCATCACGTGCTCCACCACCTCCGCCTGCCGCCCGCGGAACCCGGCAAAGCCGTAAACCCGCTTGAGCACGTCAAGCGGATCCTGCGGAATTGCGATGGTCTGGCTCATGGCAACGCTTCGGTCTGCGAAAGCAAAAACTTTGCGGGGGACTCGGTCCCCCGCTCCCCCGTTGGTTTTTCGCGCAGAGCGCATTCGACGATCACGCGGCGTGAAGGCGTTATCGCGCTTCGCGCAAAACCCAAACGAACGGGAGGTGCGGAGGGACCGAGTCCCTCCGCTACCCTTTGGTGTTACGAGCAGCCGGTGGTGCCGCCGCAGGTATCGCACTTCAGGCAGGTGCCGTTGCGCACCAAGGTGAAGTTGCCGCACTCGGGGCAGCTATCGCCTTCGTAGCCCTGCATCCGCGCCTGCTGGATGCGCGAGGCGCGCGACGGCGCGGCGGCGACGGTGGTCGAGACCGAGGCGGTGGCGCCCGAGGTCACCGGGCCTGAGGTGGCCGCGGTCGAGGACATCAGCGACTGGGTGATCGGACCATCGGTGCCGGTGGCGAGCAGGCCGCCCTCGAAGACGCGGAGGTTGCCGCGCAGGTAGCCCGAGGAGGCGACCGCCTCGACGGCGCGCTCGGCGGCGGCTTCGAGATCGGCCTGGGCCTCACCCTTGCCCACGGTGTCGTGGCGCAGGTCTTCCGGCTGAACGTGGGCGAGGTCGTTGCGGCCGAGATACGAGATCGCCAGTTCGCGGAACAGGTAGTCGAGGATCGACGTCGCCATCTTGATGGTGTCGTTGCCTTCGACCATGCCCGAGGGCTCGAAGCGGGTGAAGGTGTAGGCCTCGACGAACTCTTCGAGCGGCACGCCATACTGCAGGCCGATCGAGACCGCGATCGCGAAGTTGTTCATCAGGCTGCGGAAGGCGGCGCCTTCCTTGTGCATGTCGATGAAGATCTCGCCGAGGTGGCCGTTGTCGTACTCGCCGGTGCGCAGGTACACCTTGTGGCCGCCCACCATCGCCTTCTGGGTGTAGCCCTTGCGCCGGGTCGGCAGCGCCTGACGGGTCGGATCGGCGGCGACGATCTTCTCGATCACCTTCTCGACGATACGCTCGGTGACCGCGGTGACCTGCTTCGCCTGCGGTTCGTCGGCGAGGTCGTCGACGAGTTCGTCGCCGAACGAGGCCGAGAGCGGCTGGCACAGCTTGGAGCCGTCGCGGTAGAGCGCGTTGGCCTTGAGGCCGAGCATCCAGCTGTTGATGTAGGCGTTGGTGCAGTCCTCGACCGTCGCGGTGTTCGGCATGTTGATGGTCTTGGAGATCGCACCCGAGATGAACGGCTGCGCCGCCGCCATCATCTGGATGTGCGCGTCCGCCGAGAGGAAGCGGGTGCCGGTGCGGCCGCACGGGCTCGCGCAGTCGAACACCGCGAGGTGTTCGTCCTTGAGGCCCGGCGCGCCTTCGAGCGTGCCCGCGCCGCAGACGAAGGTGTTCGCCGCCTCGATCTCGCGCGCCGAGAAGCCCAAGGCCTCGAGCATGTTGAAGGAGAGATCGGCGAAGCGCTCCTCGGCGATGCCGAGGGTGTCGCGGCAGAACTCCATGCCGAGGGTGTAGGGGTTGAAGGCGTACTTCACGTCGAAGCAGTTGCCGAGGTTCTCTTCGAGCTTCATCAGCGCGACGTCGGTGAAGCCCTTGGCCTTGAGGGTCTCGTGGTTGATCGCGGGCGCGCCGACGAGGGTGCCGTTACCGAGCGCGTAGCGCAGCATCGCCTGGCCTTCGGCCTCGGTGTAGCCGAGCGACGCGAGCGCCTGCGGCACGAGGCGGTTGATGATCTTGAAGTAGCCGCCGCCGACGAGCTTCTTGTACTTCACCAGGGCGAAGTCGGGCTCGATGCCGGTGGTGTCGCAGTCCATCACCAGGCCGATGGTGCCGGTCGGGGCGATCACCGAGACCTGCGCGTTGCGGAAGCCGGCGGTTTCGCCGAGTTCGAGCGCCGCGTTCCAGGCCGCGCGGGCGGCCTCGACGAGGTCGGCCTGCGGGCAGTTCACCGCGTCGAGCGGCACCGGCAGGACGTTCAGATCTTCATAGCCCTTGGTCTCGCCGAGCGCGGCGCGGCGATGGTTGCGGACGACGCGGAGCATGTCGCCGGCGTTCTTCGCGTAGCCCGGGAACGCGCCCATCTCCCCGGCCATCTCGGCGGAGGTGCGGTAGGCTTCGCCGGTCATCAGCGCGGTGATCGCGGCGCAGAGCGCGCGGCCCTTGTCGCTGTCGTAGGAGAGGCCCGACGCCATCAGGAGGCCGCCGATGTTGGCGTAGCCGAGGCCCAGGGTGCGGAACTCGTAGGAGCGCTTGGCGATCTCCTTCGACGGGAACTGCGCCATCAGCACCGAGACTTCGAGGGTGATCGTCCACAGGCGCGAGGCATGGGTGAAGCCCGCGACGTCGAACGAACCGTCCTCCTTGCGGAAGGTCATCAGGTTGAGCGACGCGAGATTGCACGCCGTGTCGTCGAGGAACATGTACTCGGAGCACGGGTTCGAGGCGTTGATCCGGCCCGACTGCGGGCAGGTGTGCCAGGCGTTGATGGTGCTGTCAAACTGCAGGCCCGGATCGGCGCAGGCCCACGCGGCGTAGCCGATCTCGGCCCACAGGTCGCGCGCCTTGACGGTCTTGTGGACCTTGCCGTCGAGACGGCGGATCAGGTTCCAGTCGCCGTCCTGCGCGACGGTCTTGAGGAATTCGTCGGTGACGCGGACGGTGTTGTTGGAGTTCTGGCCCGAGACGGTGGCGTAGCCCTCGTGGTCGAAGTCGGTGTCGTAGACCGGCACCTCGATCTCGGTGAAGCCCTGCTTGGCGAACTGGATCGCGCGCTGGACGTAGTTCTCCGAAACCGCGACGCGGCGGGCGGCGAGGATCGCCTTCTTGAGCGCCGGGTTCTTGCGCGGGTCGAAGCGCGCTTCCTCGTCGGCGCCGTCCCAGGCGCGGGTCGCCTTCATCACCGCGTTGAGGTGGATGTTGAGCAGCGTCGAGCCGGTGACGAGGCAGCCAACCTTCTGCTCCTCGTGGACCTTCCAGTTGATGAACGATTCGACGTCGGGATGGTCGATGTCGACGATCACCATCTTCGCGGCGCGGCGGGTGGTGCCGCCCGACTTGATCGCGCCCGCGGCGCGGTCGCCGATCTTGAGGAAGCTCATCATGCCCGACGACTTGCCGCCACCCGAGAGCTTCTCACCCTCGGCGCGGAGGTTCGAGAAGTTGGTGCCGGTGCCGGAGCCGTACTTGAACAGGCGCGCCTCGCGCAGCCACAGGTCCATGATGCCGCCGTCGTTGACGAGATCGTCGGTCACCGACTGGATGAAGCAGGCGTGCGGCTGCGGGTGCTCGTAGGCGGAGTTCGAGCGCACCAGCTTGCCGGTCTTGAAGTCGACGTAGTAGTGGCCCTGGCCCGGGCCGTCGATGCCGTAGGCCCAGTGCATACCGGTGTTGAACCACTGCGGCGAGTTCGGCGCGGCCATCTGCTTGCACAGCATGTAGCGCATCTCGTCGTAGTAGGCGCGGGCGTCGGCTTCCGAATCGAAGTAGCCGCCCTTCCAGCCCCAGTACGCCCAGGTGCCGGCGAGACGGTCGAACACCTGCGTCGCCTTGGTCTCGGACACGGTTTCGGTGGAGACCGCGGTGTCGGCGACCGAGCGCCACAGCCACGACGGAACCGCCGCCTCCTCGACGCGCTTCAGCGCCACCGGCACGCCGGCCTTACGGAAGTACTTCTGCGCGAGGATATCGCAGGCGACCTGCGACCAGTCGGCGGGCACTTCGATATCCTGCAGCGAGAACACGATCGAGCCGTCGGGCTTGCGAATCTCGCTGCTGGCGTAGCGGAATTCGATCGCGTCGTACGGGGAAACGCCGTCAGTGGTGAAGAGCCGTTCGATCCGCATGTCTGATTTCCCGTCCTTTGATATTGCGAAAGCGGTCGAGCCGGCGTGGCCCAGGACCGCGTTGTTCTGAATTCAGGGACTCCCGTAGCGCGAAAATCCAAGCGCCTGCCAAAGATTCCCCAGATAAACCAATACGTTGTCTTGTCGTTTCAACCCCGGGCGCGGTGCGCGCCACTGTCGCCCCGGACCACATGTTGTGGCTCGTCAGGGCGGAGGTACAAGGTACTGCGTCGGCGAAAACGACGCAACGCAAAATTCAACATGTGGTGTGATCGCCCGCACTCAAGACACCAGGGAATGTGCGGACTTCGGCCGAGTCTCGCTTCGCAGACTCCGCGAGAAGCCTGTGCCGGTCGAAAAAAATCGAAGCGTGGATCAGGCGTCGAAAGCGGCGGCGGCGATCACCAGATCGACGAAGGCGCGCACCGCGGGGTTGGTTTCGTCCTCGCGGTAGGCCATCACCACCACCGACGACGGCAGGCCGTCGAGATCGCGCGGCACCGCGCCGAGCGGCGCCATCTGCTCGACCGAGGCGGGCGCCACCGCCGCGCCGACTCCTGCCGCGACCATCGCCATCAGCGTGCTCATGTCGTTGGCCTCGTGCAGCACCGGATTGACCCCGGCGTCGGTGAAGATGCGCAGCAGCAGATCGTGGAAGCCGGGCGCGTTGCGGCGCGCATAGATCAAGACGTCGCGGCCGTCGAGGTCGGCGAGAGTCGGGTGCGGCAGCCGCGCGAGCGGGTGCGCGGCGGGGAGGAAGAGGCGGAACGGCTCCGCGTGTACCGCCACCGCCACCAGCCCCTCGGTCGCCGCGGCGGGGACGCGGAAGAAGCCGACATCGATCGCGCCCTGGCGCAGCAGCGCGATCTGCTCGGCGGTCAGCGCGTGGCGCATCTCGATCGCGACCTCGGGGTGCGAAGTGCGGAAGGCGTTGAGCATCGGCGGCAGCACCAGCGCCGCGGCGGTGGAAATGAAGCCGACGCGCACGCAGCCGATCTGCCCCGCCGCCGCCGCGCGGGCGCGCGCCACCGCGCGGTCGAGGGCGGAAAGCGCGCCGGTCACCTCGTCGCGGAATACCTCGCCCGCGGCGGTGATCTCGGTGCGCCGCCGGGTGCGCGCGAACAGCTCGACGCCGAGCTCCCCCTCAAGCGCGCGGATCTGCAGGCTGAGCGCCGGCTGGCTCAAATGGATGCGCTCGGCGGCGCGGCCGAAGTGCAGGGTTTCGGCGAGCGCGAGAAAACTCTTCAACTGCGCGAGATCCATCGTCCCTTCCCCTGCGGCTGGCCGGATCAGGGTCGCGCCGGTGGACTTATTTGTCAAACTCATCAATTCATAGGGAATGACGATTTCACATTTATAACGAATGTAGTCAAAGTTGGAGTTGCCGGCCCCACCGGCACAGGCTCCGGATTGACCCCCGGTGAGCCGAACATGGGTTTCCGCCGCACGGCCCGACCAACCGTGCGGCGGAGTCCTTTCCGGCCGCATCGGCGCAGTTCTGCCGCGCAGCCCGCGTTTCTGCCCCAAGAAAGCCGACGCGGCCGGAGCCTCGACAAATTTCTACGCAGGCGTTTCGGGTTTCGGCCCGGCGTTCTTATCTCTTCCCCCGAGAGAACTTTACGAAGCGGAATGCGGGTGGCATAGTCCGCAAACGGTTCGCCCCGGCGGCAATCGGACGGCAAGGAGACGAGAATGAACCTGGGCACGCGCCTTTACACCTGGCTGCGCGGCGAGTTCGTCGGCGAGGATACCTTCGGCAATCGCTACTACCGCGAGCGCCGGGCCCTGCGCGGACGGCGCGAGCGTCGCTGGGTGATGTTCAACGGCGCCCCGGAAGCCTCCAAGGTTCCGCCGGAATGGCACGCTTGGCTCCATTTCACCGCCGACGCGCCGCTCGAAGGCAAGCGCCACGCCTGGCAGAAGCCGCACCGCCCCAACCTTTCCGGCACCAAGTTCGCCTATTTCCCGCCCGGTCACGACCGGCGCGGCGGCAAGCGCGACAAGGCGACCGGCGACTACGAGTCCTGGCGTCCCTCCTGACGCCACGCGAGGAACCTGTACGTGCATTTCGGCGAACGCGAGGATATCGGTCTCGGCGTATTGGTCTGCCTGCTCGGCGGACTGATGCTGACGTGGCTGCATGGCCGCGACACCGCGCCCGACACCCGCGGCTACGAACTCTACGCCGGTTTCCAGCGTAGCGACGGCCTGATCGAGGGCGCTCCGGTGCGCCTCGCGGGGATCGACGTCGGCGTCGTCGGCGCGCTCGAACTGAAGGACAGCTTCCAGTCCCGCGCGACGCTCCTGATCGACCGCGGGGTCAAGGTGCCGACCGATTCCGCCGCGGTGATCCACACCGACGGCCTGTTCGGCGGCAAATATATAGAAGTCGAGCCGGGCGGCGCGATGGACATGCTCGGCGCGGGCGAATCCTTCTCGTTCACCCAGGATTCCCTGGTGGTCGAGGATCTGCTCGAACGCCTGGTGGCGATGGCGAAGTCGCAGCAAGCGAAATGCGCCGACGCGCTCAAGCACCCCGAGGCGACGCCCGCCCCCGCTCCGGCGCCCAGCGCCATCGCGCCCCTGCTGCCGATCGACAAGAAGGA
The DNA here is from genome assembly GCA_003250275.1 of Alphaproteobacteria bacterium. GTDB lineage: Bacteria > Pseudomonadota > Alphaproteobacteria > Rhodospirillales > Rhodospirillaceae > Oleispirillum. Next base: position 12,806 of record QKGW01000378.1, on the reverse strand, counting down.
CTGAGAGACGATGCGCAAACCGGTGATCGAAAGCATCATGGGAGCAGTGGTGCTGCTGGTGGCAGCCTACTTCCTGGTGTTCGCCTACACCAGTTCGCACCAGAGCCAGGTCGACGGCTACCACGTCAAGGCCAACTTCCTCAAGGTCGGCGGGCTGCGCGTCGGTTCCGACGTGCGGATCAGCGGCATCAAGGTCGGCTCGGTGGCCGACGAACGCCTCGACCAGGACACCTACGAGGCGGCGCTGACCCTTTCGATCCGCCCCGACATCCGCCTGCCGGTCGACACCGTCGCCTCGATCGCGACCCAGGGCCTGATGGGCGACAAATACATCCGCCTCGAACCCGGTTCGATGGCCGACCGCCTCAACGACGGCGACGCGATCAAGAACACCCGCGACTACAAGTCCCTCGAGGACACGGTCGGCGAGTTCATCTTCCTCGCCACCGGCAGCAACGAGGGCTCGCGGTGAACTCCTGGCTGCGTTTCGGCGCGCTCGGCGCGCTCAGTCTTCTTCTGTCCGCCGCGCCGGTTTCGGCGGCGACGACGATCGACACCCGCATCGCGGTGCTGCGCGGGCTCGACAAGATCACCGGCCGCATCACCACCCTGACCACGCCGGTGGGCGACACCGTGCGCTTCGGCTCGCTCGCGATCATCGTGCGCGCCTGCCGCACCCGCCCGCCCGAGGAACCGCCGGAGAGCGCCGCGTTCCTCGACATCGCCGACATCAAGCCGAACCAGCCGCCGGTCGACGTGTTCCGCGGCTGGATGTACGCCTCCTCCCCGGCGGTCTCGGCGATGGATCACCCGGTCTACGACATCTGGCTGTTGGAATGCCGCGAGCCGATCCAGCCGCCGCAGGACGGCAACCCGATCGAGACCGGCTGACCGGTCAGTCCGCCAGCCATTCCCTGAGTGCCGCGGTCACCGCCTCGGGCGCTTCGAGCGTCGCGAGATGCCCCGATTTCGGGATCACCGTCAGCTTCGCCCCCGCGATCAGCGCCGCCATTTCGGTATGGCGGTCGGGCGGCGTGAGTTCGTCGGCGTCGCCGCAGACGATCGCCGTCGGCACCCGCACCTGGCCGAGGTCCTCGCGGCTGTCGGGCCGGCCGATGATCGCGGTCTGCTGGTGCACGAAGGTCTCCGGGCCGACCGCATCGGCCATGCCGATCACGAGCTTCTTCAATACCGCGTCGCCGCGGCGGTGCGCGGAGATCAGCTTCGGCAGCAGGCGCGGCATCACCAGGGCGAAGCGGTCGGAGCGCGCAAGCTCGATCAGTTCGCGGCGCATCGCCGACTGCTCGGGCATGTCGGGCCGCGCGGTGGTCGAGATCAGCGCGAGGCGGGTGACGCGCGAGGGCGCGCGGCGGAGGATTTCCATCGCGACGTAGCCGCCCATCGACAACCCGGCGAGGGCGAAGCGCTTCGGCGCCGCGCCGAGCACCGCCTCCGCCATCTCACCCACCGAGGGCGCGTCGAGGTGCGGCACCAGCGGCACCGCGAGATCGGCCAACGCCTCGGCCTGGGCTTCGTAGAGCCGCGCGTCGCACGCGAGGCCGGGCAGCAGCACGAGATCCTGGCGCATTCTCGTCTCCTCAGCGGATCAGGGTTTTCGAGATGTCCTTGAACTCCGGCGTGCCGGAGCGCTCCAGCCACTCGAAGATCGCCATCTCGATCGAGACGAGATGAATCCCCGCGGCGGCGAAGCGCAGCTTGGCGGTCTCCTCGTCGGAGGTGAAGCGCGAGCCGCAGGCGTCAACGACGATGAACACGTCGTAACCCTTGTCCTTGAGGTCGAGCGCGGTCTGCATCACGCAGACGTGCATCTCGATGCCGCAGATCACCACCTGACGCCGTCCGGCGGCCTGGAACTTGGTCATGAACGCCGGTTCGCCGCAGCACGAGAAGGAAAGCTTCTCGACGTAGGCATCCTCTTCGGCGACCACCTCGCGCACGTCGATCATCGTCGGGCCGAGGCCCTTCGGGTACTGCTCGGAGACGATCGTCGGCACTCCGAGCTTGCGTGCGGCGGCGGCGAGGCGCGCCGCGCCCTCGATCACCTTGCGCGGGTCGCCCATCACCGGAGCGAGACGCTCCTGCACGTCGACGACGATCAGGCAGGACTGGGATGCCGCGAGACGCATGTGTTCCTCCGAGATTGGCGTGGGGTTGCCCGAGTTTCGGGGCAGGCGCGCGGGCTTTCAAGCCGGTTTTTGCCGCGCGGGCGGATTTTTCGCGCGTGGTTCCCGAGGGTTTGCCCGGATTCGCGAGCCTCGTGCGTTGACAATTGCCGATTTCCGCATGATGATCGCGCGACTTTTCGCGTGCCCGGTACGACTTGTGCTGTACCCGCACGCCCCGGAATGCCGTGGGCTTCCGCGTAACGATTTCAACGGAAAATCGAACCACATGACGTTCGAAGAGATTGGGCTCGACCCCAACACCCTCAAAGCCATCGCCGAGATGGGCTACACCACCCCGACCCCGATTCAGGAACAGGCGATCGGCCTGGTTTTGATGGGGCGCGACGTGATGGGCATCGCCCAGACCGGCACCGGCAAAACCGCCTCCTACACCCTGCCGATGATCGACATTCTGTCGAGCGGGCGAGCCCGCGCACGGATGCCGCGCTCGCTGATCCTCGCGCCGACGCGCGAGCTCGCGGCCCAGGTGGCGGAGAATTTCGAGCAGTACGGCAAGTACCATAAGCTCTCGATGGCACTCCTGATCGGCGGCGAAAGCTTCGGCGACCAGGAACGCGCGCTCGACCGCGGCGTCGACGTGCTGATCGCGACGCCGGGCCGGATGATCGACCTGTTCGAGCGCGGCCGGATCCTGCTGTCGGACGTGAAGATCCTGGTGATCGACGAAGCCGACCGGATGCTCGACATGGGCTTCATCCCCGATGTCGAGCGCATCCTCGGCTGGCTGCCGCCGCTCCGCCAGACGCTCCTGTTCTCGGCGACGATGGCGCCCGAGATCAAGCGCCTCGCCGACAGGTTCCTGTCCAACCCGAAGGTGGTCTCGGTCGCCCCGCCGGCGTCGCCCGCCGAATCGGTGACCCAGCGGATGGTGATCGTCGAGCCGCGCGACAAGCGCGAGGCGCTGCGCGCGCTGCTGCGCGAGGAGGAGGTGGCCAACGCCTTCATCTTCTGCAACCGCAAGCGCGACGTGGCGGTGCTGTTCCGCTCGCTCGAGCGCCACGGCTTCTCGGTCGGCCAGCTTCACGGCGACATGCCGCAGTCGATGCGTACCGAGACCCTCGACCAGTTCCGCCGCGGCGACGTCAAGCTCCTGGTGTGCTCCGACGTGGCGGCGCGCGGCCTCGACATCGCCGACGTCTCGCACGTCTTCAATTTCGACGTGCCGAGCCACGCCGAGGACTACGTCCACCGCATCGGCCGTACCGGCCGCGCCGGCCGCGAGGGCCGCGCCCTCACCATCGCCGCCCCCGAGGACGGCAAGTACGTGAGCGCGATCCAGAAGCTGATCGGCAAGGACATCCCGGTGACGCCGCTCGGCGACGCCGAGCCCCTCCCCCTCGAAGAAGGCGAACGCCGGGGCCGGGGCCGCGGCCGCGGCAAGTCCGAAGCGCTGCGCGGCGACAAGCCCAAAGCCGCTAAGAAACCGGAAAGGTCCGCCGAGGTAAAATCGGCGCCAGCGCCCGAAACGGCGGAAAAGGCGGAGACGGCGGAAAAGAAGCAGGACAGGAAGCCCGAGCCGAAGGCCGAGGCCAAGCCCGAAGAGAAGCGCCAGCGCCCCGAACGGGACGCCAAGCGCGGACGCCGCGGGCGCGGCAACCTGCCGGCGGACGAGGTTGCGGAAATGGACCACGGCGACGACGTCGTGGCGTTCGGCGGCCACACCCCGAGCTTCTTGTTGCGCGACCCCTTCGCCAAGTAAGACAACAGCTCCCCGGCACCAACCGGCTTTTTTGAGGTTCGTTGTGAAGCGATCTGTCAAATTGAGCCTGTGCGCCCTCGGCCTCGCCCTTGCGGGCTGCGCCCAGAGCTACTCGCCCCAGACCTACTCCACCACCGCGGTGCAGCAGGTCAACAAGGTGGAAAGCGGCGTGATCGTCGGTTTCCGCCAGGTGCGGATCAGCGCGAGCGGCACCGTCGGCGCGGTCACCGGCGGCGCGGCGGGCGGCGTGCTCGGTTCGCGTTCGAACACCGTCGGCATCGACGCAGCGCTCGGCACCGTCGGCGGCACCGCACTCGGCACGATCATCGGCACCACCGTCGAACACGTCTCGGCGGACGCCTACGGCTGGGAATACATCGTCCGCAAGACCAACGGCGAACTCCTCTCGGTGACGCAGAGCGAGGACACGCCGCTGCCGCTCGGGCAGAAAGTGCTGGTGATCGCGGGCAACCAGGCGCGCATCGTGCCCGACTATTCGGTCGAAATCGCCGCACCCAAGGCGGAGACCAAGCCCGAGGCGAAACCCGCGGAAAAGACCACCGCGTCGGGCAAGAAACCCGCCGGTCTGCCGCTCCTCGTGGTGCCGTTGTCGAGCGACTACGCCGCCGCTCCCGCACCTGCGCCGGAACCCGCACCCGCCGCCGCGCCGGAGCCGGCCGCGCAGCCGGAGGCACAAACCCCGCCCGCTCCGGAACCCGCCGTTCAGCCCGAGCCGCAAGCGCAGCCCGCGCCCGAAGTCGCGGCCCAACCGGACCCGCAGCCCGAAGCGCAGCCGCCGGAAACTCCCGCTCCCGCGAGCGACGAAGCGCCCCCCGAGGCCCCCGCGGACAAAGCCCCGGAAACCGCGGAAACCCGCTGAATTTTTCAGATAAAGACGACGATCAGGCGCTGAGTTTCAGCGCCTTTTCCGTAAGCGCCGCATGGGTCTCGACGCGGCGCGGATCGGGGCCGATCGCATCCGCCGGACACACCAGGCGGCACTGCGGCTCGTCGTAGCGGCCGACGCACTCGGTGCAGAGTTCCGGGTCGATCTCGAACGCGTCCTCGCCCTGCGAGATCGCCTCGTTCGCACACTCCATTTCGCACGCACCGCAGAACACGCAGTTCGCGGAAATCATCATCGCCATGTCGCCGGTTCCGGAAAATTGGATGTAGCGGGCGGCACGCTAGCCGATTCCGCGCAAGAACGGAAGCGCCGATTCCACGAGGGTTGCCCCTCCTTCGAATCCGATCTAAACCTGTTGGCAAAGTCCGGACAGATAACGATCCGGGCGCGCCGCAAACGCGGTGGAGGAACACCCGAACAGGTTCTTTGAACAGGCTTCAGCGCACGGCAGGAGATCATGTTGCATCATGTTCTATCTCTGGCCATGACCGGTTCCGGCGGAGCCGGCGTCATGACCGTTGGTCAAATTCTCGTCGACGCGGCGGCGCGCGCCGGCTGGTACGGCCTCTTCCGCCGGTCCCTCGGCCCGCAGATCCGCGGCGGCGAATCGGCCGCCCTGTTGCGGTTCGGCGATCGGCCGATCCTCAATCACGGCGATTCCTTCGATCTCCTGCTCGCCTACGACTGGGGCAACATCAACCGTTTCGCCGCCGAACTGCCGCTGCGCCCGGATAGCGTCGTATTGTTCGACCCCGACGCCGGCGAAGTGCCCGAGGTGATCGAGCGCACCGACGCCCGTTGCGTTGCCGCGCCCCTCGCGCAGACCGCCAAGTCGGCCCCCGGCGTGCGCGCCAACATGGTCGGCCTCGGCCTCGTCGCCCACGCCCTCGGCCTCGTGCCCGAGGACCTCAAGAGCGAGCTCGAAAAGGCGCTCGGCGACAAGGGCGAGGAAATTCTCGCCGGGTCGCTCGAAGGCCTGCGTCTCGGCGCCGAGCTTTGCGAGAGCCTGCCCGCCGACATCTGGCCCAAGGTCGTCCGCCCCGCGCCGCTCGCGGTGCCGCGCTGGTCGATCACCGGCAACGAGGCCGCGGGCATGGGCGCGATCCGCGGCGGCGTGCGCTTCGTCGCCGCCTACCCGATCACCCCGTCCACCGAAATCCTCGAATGGCTCGCGCCGAACCTCACGCGCGTCGGCGGCCAGCTCGTCCAGGTCGAGGACGAACTCGCCTCGGTCAACATGATCGTCGGCGCGTCGTTCGGTGGCACGCCCTCGCTCACCGCGACCTCCGGCCCCGGCCTCTCGCTGATGCTCGAAGGGCTCGGCATGGCGGTCGGCGCGGAATTCCCGATCACCCTGATCGACGTGCAGCGCGGCGGCCCGTCGACCGGCATCCCGACCAAGTCGGAACAGAGCGACTTCAACATCGCGGTCTACGGTATGCACGGCGACGCGCCGCACATCGTCTGCGCCCCGACCTCGATCCCCGATTGCCTCTCCACCGTGCAGTGGGCGGTTTCGGCGGCGGAGGCGGCGCAGTGCCCGGCGATCGTGCTCTCCGACCAGAACATGGGCCAGTCGCGCGCCATCGTCGATCCGCCGAAGTCGGGCGGCCCGGTGGCCGAACGCCGCCTCGCGCAGGTCGAGGACGGTGCGGCCTACAAGCGCTACGCGCTCACCAACGACGGCGTCTCGCCGATGTCGGTGCCCGGCATGAAGGGCGGCGAATACACCGCCGACGGCCTCGCCCACAACGAGCGCGGCACCCCCTCGACCCAGGCCTCCGACCACCAGAGCCAGCTCGACAAGCGCCTGCGCAAGCTCGAAACCCTCGACTGCGACGACGTCTGGGCGGAAGTCGCGGGCGACGGCCCGGTCGCGGTGATCGCCTGGGGTTCGCTCACCGAAGCGGCGCGCGAGGCGGTCGAGCGCTCCAACGGCGCGGCGCGGCTGATCGGCGTGCGCGTCATCCTGCCGTTGCAGGAAGAGGCGATGGCCAAGGCGCTCGATGGCGTGAGCAAGGTTCTCGTGGTCGAGCAGAACCACGGCGCGCAGTTCTTCCACTTCCTCAAGGGGCACTATTCCCTGCCGCAGACGGTCGAGAGCCTTCACCGTCCCGGCCCGTTGCCGATCCGCCCGGTCGAGATCCTGGCGGCGATCACCGCGATGAAGGGAGACGCATGATGAACCAGGTCATCGCCCACGAAGTCGACTTCACCGACTACAAGTCCGACGTCACCCCGGTGTGGTGCCCCGGCTGCGGCGACTACGCCGTGCTCTCCGCGATCACCAAGGCGCTCGCCGGGCTCGGCCTCGCGCGCGAGAACGTCGCCCTGATCTCCGGCATCGGCTGCTCGTCGCGCATCGCCGCGTACACCTCGGTGTACGGCTTCCACGGCATCCACGGCCGCGCGCTGCCGATCGCCCAGGGCCTCAAGCTCGCCCGCCCCGACCTCACCGTGCTCTGCGCGGGCGGCGACGGCGACGGCTTCTCGATCGGCGGCAACCACTTCATGCACGCCTGCCGCCGCAACCTCGACCTGACCTACATCGTCATGGACAACAACGTCTACGGCATGACCAAGGGCCAGGCGTCGCCGACCTCGGCGGCGGACTGGACGGAAAGCAAGCTCACCCCCGAGGGGCCGGGCGTACCGCCGTTCCAGCCCCTGGACATCGCCCTCGCCGCGGGCGCGAGCCACGTCGCGCGGTGTTTCTCGGGCAAGGTGCAGATGCTCACCAAGACCATCGCCGAGGCGATCCAGCACCCCGGCTTCTCGTTCATTCAGGTGATCTCGCCCTGCGTGACCTACCGCCCGGAGATGCGCGACTTCAAGAACCTCGTCCACGAGAGCTTCACCGAGGCCTGCACCGACCGGCGCGAGGCGCGGCGGCGGCTGATCGACGACGACGGTTTTTCGCTCGGAACGCTGTTCAAATCCGTCGAACCGTCTTATAAGCCTTCCCATCGAAATTCCGAGCCCCTGGATGAGCTGGAAAGGCAATTCGCCCTATGAATAGTCTGGAACTGTTCCTGGCGCACGCGCTTCGCCTCGAAGAGGACTCGGCCGTCCGTTACGACGAGATGGCCGACGCTCTTTCGGTGCACCGCAAGAGCGAGGTCGCCCGCCTGTTCCGCAAGATGGCGCACTACTCGCGCCTGCACCTTGCCGAGGCCGAGCGGCGCGCCGCCGGCCTCGTGATCCCCCGCCTCAAGGCGTGGGAATACCAGTGGCCGGGCGACGACAGCCCGGAAAACGCGCCCGCGGAAGAGGCGGACTACGCGATGAACGACCGCGACGCCCTGCTGCTCGCCCTCAAAGGCGAACAGGGCGCGTACGCGTTCTACAGCGGCGTCGCCGCCGACACCGCCGACGACGGGATCAAGGCCGCGGCGAGCGAGTTCGCCGCCGAAGAAGGCGAGCACGTCGCGCTGCTCGAAGACTGGCTGTCCCGCACCCCCGACACCGGTCCGGTCATCGACCTGGACCCGCCCGCCGCGCTCGCCTGACCCGTTCGGGCGGCCCGGCATTCTTCTAGGAGACGACCGCCGTGCTTGGCGCCGTCACGCTGCTCTTGTTCTGTCAGCTCGCCGGAGAGGTTCTGGTGCGGCTGATCGGATTGCCCGTGCCCGGCCCGGTGCTCGGCATGGTGTTCCTGTTCGTGTTCCTGATGCTGCGCCGCGAGGTGCCCGAGCCGGTCGAGCGGGTCAGCAACCGCCTTCTCGACCATCTCTCGCTGCTGTTCGTGCCCGCTGGCGTCGGGGTGATCCAGTACGCCGCGCGCCTCGAAGACGCTTGGCTCGCGATCACGGCGTCGATCGTCGGCGGCACGATCGTCTCGATCGCGCTCACCGCGTGGATCATCGAGCGCCTGCTGCCGCGCCCGCCGCACCCGCACCCGCCGGGAGAACGCGGATGAACCAGCCCGACATCGCCCGCCTCTGGGTCTACCTCGCGAGTGCGCCGCTGTTCTGGCTGACGCTCACCCTGGTGGTATTCCAGGCGCTCAACTGGGTGTTCGTGCGCGGCGGCCGGATGCCGCTGCTCAATCCGGTGCTGTGGAGCATCGTCGTCCTCGGCGGGCTGCTCACCCTCACCGACACCAGCTACCAGAGCTACTTCGAGGGCGCGCAGTTCATCCACTTTCTCCTCGGCCCCGCCACCGTCGCGCTCGCTGTGCCGCTCTACCGCCAGTGGGATCAGGTGCGCCGCTCGGTCGTCGCCCTCGGCGTCGCGCTGCCGGTCGGCAGCCTCATCGCCGCCGGATCGGCGGTCGGCCTCGCGGCGCTGCTCGGCGCAGACCGCTCGACCCTGGTGTCGCTGTCGCCGAAATCGGTGACCACGCCGATCGCGATGGGCGTCTCCGAGGCGCTCGGCGGCGTGCCCGCGCTCACCGCGGTGTTCGTCATCCTCACCGGCGTCACCGGCGCGGTGACGGCGGCGGCGATTTTCCGTATCCTGCGCATCCGCGACCAGCGCGCGATGGGCTTCGGCCTCGGGCTCGCCGCCCACGGCCTCGGCACCGCGCGCGCCTTCCAGTTCGGCGAGACCGCCGGAGCCTTCGCCGGCATGGCGATCGGCCTCAACGGTCTCGCCACCGCCGTTCTGTTGCCCATCCTGTTGCCGATCCTGCTCGCGATGTTCGACTAGAGGCTTCCATGACCACGTCCGGCCTGCCGCTCGAAGGTGCGTTCTATCCCACCCGGAACCTCGGGCCGGCGACGTCGGTGGTGGTGTTCCTCCACGGCTACGGCGCTTCGGGCGACGACCTCATCGACTTCTCGGCGTTCTTCACCGGCAACATGCCGGATACCGCGTTCTACGCCCCCGACGCCCCCGAACCCTGCGAGATCGCGCCGTTCGGCTTCCAGTGGTTCAGCCTCGAAGAGTTCGATCCCGACATGCTGCGCCGCGATCCGCGTTCGCTGCCGCGCGCGCTCGAAGACATGCGCGCGGGCGCGGAAACCCACGCGGGCCTGCTCAACGACTACCTCTCGGCGGTGATGGAGCGCCACGGCATCGGCCCCGAGCGGCTCGCGGTGGTGGGGTTCTCGCAGGGCACGATGATGGCGCTGCAGGTCGCGCTCCGGCGCGAGGTGCCGGTCGCCGCGCTGATCGGCTTCTCCGGTGCGCTCACCGGCGCGTCGCGCCTCGCCGACGAAATCCGCTGCCGCCCGCCGGTGCTGCTGATCCACGGCGACGCCGACGAGATGGTGCCGTTCGGCGCGATGTCGCTCGCCGAGCACGCGCTCGCCGAGGCCGGCGTCGACGTACGCACCCACGCCTGCCGCGGCCTCGGCCACGGTATCGACGAACAGGGCCTGTTCGTCGCGCGCAACTTCCTCTTCCACCGCCTCGAAACCGAATCATGAGCGATCCCCGCGGCCGCGCCACGCTGATCGGCGCTTCGACCATCCTGATGTTTTCGAGCCTCGGGCTCCTCGCGGTAGCGGCGGGGCCGGTGCCGCCGTTCCAGATGGTCGCAATGGCGTTCGCCGTCGCCTTCGCCATCGGCCTCGCGCTGCCGCTCACGCAGGGGCGCTCGCTGCGCCGGGTGTTTGGTCAACCGCCGAAGATCTGGGCGCTCGGGGTCTACGGCCTGTTCGGCTACCACTTCGCCTACTTCACCGGCGTGCAGAACGCGCCGCCGGTCGATGCCAACCTGATCAACTACCTCTGGCCGCTTCTGATCGTGCTGTTCTCGGCGCTGCTGCCGGGCGAACGGCTGCGCTGGTTCCACCTCGCGGGCGCGGGGCTCGGCCTCGTCGGCTGCGCGCTCCTGGTGCTCGGCGCGCCGCGTCAGGCGGACGCGCAAGGGTCGCTCCTCGGCTACGGCGCGGCGGTCGCGGCGGCGTTGATCTGGTCGAGCTATTCGGTGGGAAGCCGGCGCGTCGGACACGTGCCGACCGACGCCGTGGGTGGGTTCTGCGGCGCGACCGCGGTGCTCGCGGCGCTCTGCCACTTCGCCACCGAGGCGACGGTGTGGCCGACCCTGCCGCAGTTTCTCGCGATCGTCGGCATGGGGCTCGGGCCGGTGGGGCTCGCGTTCTTCACATGGGATCACGGCTGCAAGCACGGCGACATCCGCGTGCTCGGCGCGCTCGCCTACGCGACGCCGCTGCTCTCGACGGCGCTGATGATCGCGGTCGGGTACGGCGAAGCGACGCCGCGGATCGGCGTCGCCTGCCTGTTGATCATGGGTGGGGCGTGCCTGGCGACGCGGGATTTCTGGATGCGCCGAAACCGAGGTGCCGGAGCATCGGCCGCCAGTTGAGCGCGATGTGCGCCGCCGACGAAGCGATGAACGCCCACCCCGCATAGAGATGGATGTCGCGCAACGTGTGCCGCAGCGAGTAGATCCCGCCGCCGCGCTGCGCGCCGAGCACGCCGCTCCAGATCCAGAGGCCGGTCACGATCAGTACCAGCGTCGCGGCCAGCAGCACCAACGCTACCGGACGCTTGTAGTCCGACATGGTTCCCTCCCCCGCGGGTGCGCGGCGCTCCCCCAGAGAGCGCCGCCGCCGCAGTCGTTAGCGCGGACGCCCCATCGGCATACCGTTCTTCTGCAGCTCGATGGTGCGGGCCACGGTGCCGTCGGTCTTGAGAATCTGCACCGAATAGGTCTTGGCGGTGCCTTCGGTGATCTGGCCGACCTTGTACTCGTCGTCGTTGCCCATGCGGATCAGGTGCGCCTCGGTGAGCACGCGGACCTGATCGGCGGTGAGCTCGCGGTCGGCGTCGAAGCGGCGGAAGCCGCGCTCCTTGCCGGCCATCCCCGGACCGGCGCCGCGCATTCCGGCGCCCGGACCGGCGCCCTGCATCATCCGCGGGCCACCGCAATCGCCGGGCATGAAGAGGTTGTCGTCGCTGTCGGCGGCGAGCGCGACGCCCGCGCCGCCAATGCTGAGCGCCCCCAGAACCGCAAGAGTCTTAAGCGTGGTGTTCATCGTATCCTCCTGAATTCATCCGTCGTGGAGGTCCTCCCTCCGATGTGTCGATTAAAGCCCCCACGCGTCGCACAAGTTCGCCATGCAAACCGGAAAAATGTCGCGTGGTGTGGCAAACCCCGCGCCTGATACAATTCGATACGATTTTTTTCGCCGCTTGCGCCGCGGTCCACCTATTCTGATGATGAAAAGGGCCGTGCGGATACCGAAAACATGAGTGAAAAGACCCCACACATCCTGGTCGTCGACGATAACGCCGAAATTCGCGACCTGTTGAGCAAATATCTCGTGCGCAACGGCTTCCGCGCCACCACCGCGGCCTCGGGCGCCGAGGCGCGCAAGGCGCTCGTCGGCGCGGCGATCGACCTGATCGTCCTCGACATCATGATGCCGGGCGAAGACGGCCTCTCGGTGTGCCGCTACGTGCGCGAAACTCTCGATACGCCGGTCATCCTGCTCACCGCCGTGGCCGAGGACACCGACCGCATCGTCGGCCTCGAAATGGGCGCTGACGATTATCTCACCAAGCCCTTCAACCCGCGCGAGTTGCTGGCGCGGATCAAGGCGGTGCTGCGCCGCTCCAACAGCCTGCCGCACGGCGCGATCGCCGACAGCCCGGCGGAAACCGTGGTGACCTTCGGCGACTGGCGGCTGCGCATCGACCGCCGCGAGCTGGAGAACGGTTCGGGCACGGTGATTTCGCTCTCCACCGCCGAATTCGCGCTGCTCAAGGCGTTCACCGACCATCCGCGCATGGTGCTCTCGCGCGACCAGCTCCTCGACCTCACCCAGGGGCGCGCCGCCAACGTCTTCGACCGCAGCATCGACAACCAGGTCAGCCGCCTGCGCAAGAAGATCGAACCCGACCCAAAGAACCCCGAACTGATCAAGACGGTTTGGGGCGGCGGCTACATGCTCTCGGCGGAAGTCCGGCGCGACGGCCCCGAACCCCGGCAGGCGGTGTAAATGCGGCGCTTCCGCTTCTACCCGCGCGGCCTCACCGGCCAGTTGATGCTGCTGCTGTTCGGCGCGCTGGTGGTGGCGCA
>QKGW01000287.1 GCA_003250275.1 Alphaproteobacteria bacterium | reverse complement strand
CGGGCCATCAGCGCCCGTTCCCGCCCCGCCCACGCCGGGTCCGCGCGGTCCGCCGCGTGCAGCGCGAAAATCTCGCTCATCGCGACGAGGCCGCCGATCCACGCGGTGATCGCGACCAGGTGTACCACCTTGGTCCAGACGTAGGCTTCGAAACTCAAATCCAGCATGGGTAAGGTTATCCTGCGAGCGCGCACTTCGCCGGCTGGCAGGCGCACGCCGCGCCGCAGCCTTCTCCGGTGGTGGTCCAGCCGCCCGGCGCGTCGGGCAGTGCGAGAGTAGTTTCGACGAGATCGGCGAGCGCGCCGACGAACAGCGGGTCGCATTGCACCGTCGGCAGCCGCAGGTACTCGGGCACGCCCGCGGCGTCGGCCTGCTTGCGGTAGTCGATGTCGAGCTCGACCAGGGTTTCCGAATGCTCGGAGACGAACGCGATCGGCACCACCACCAGCGATTTCCCCTCGTGGCCGGCCTCGTGGATCACCGCCTCGGTATCCGGGCCGATCCAGGTCTGCGGGCCAACCTTGCTCTGATACGAGATCACGTAATCGAGGTCGGGCCGGTGCAGGGTCTCGACCACCGCCGCCACCGTCGCCTCGACGTGCGCGGGATAGGGATCGCCCTTGTCGACCACCGCCTGCGGCAGCCCGTGCGCGGAGAACACCACCCGCCAGGCGGAGGGATCGGAAATCCCCGCGAGCGCCTTTTCCACCTCTGCCGCGACCGCGCCGACCCAGCCGGGGTGGCTCGGGTAGCAGCACATCGCCGTCTGCGGACAGGAGATTCCCGCCTTCTTCGCCGCGCTCCGCCAGTCGGTGAGCGACGAGCCGGTGGTGGTGAGCGAATACTGCGGATAGAGCGGCAGCAGGATCACCCGGTCGGGGTTCCACGCCTTCACCGCCGCCGCGGTCTCGGGTGCCATCGGATGCCAGTAGCGCATCGCGATGAAGCTGCGGAACTCGACGTCGCCGCGCCGTTGCGCGAGCCGCGCCTCAAGCGCCGCGCCCTGCTCGCGGGTCTGCGCCAGGAGCGGCGAAGCGCCGCCGATCAGCGCATAGTTCTCCTTGGCGAAGGGAATGCGCTTCCACGCGATGTAACGGCCGAGAAGACTGCGGAACGGCTGCGGCAATCCGAGGATCACCGGGTCGGCGAACAGGTTGCGCAGGAATTGCGGAACCGCCTCGAGAGAATCCGGTCCCCCGAGGTTGAACAGCACGATCGCCACCCGTTGCATCGCCGCCCTTTCCGTTACGCCCCGCGCACCTGCCGCACCAGCGCCGCGACGTGCTGCGGCGGCGTATCGGGCAGGATGCCGTGGCCGAGATTGAAGATGAACCGTCCGGACGCCCACGCAGCGAGGATATCGGCCACCGCACGCTCCATTGCAGGGCCGCCGATGCGCAGGATCGCGGGATCGAGGTTCCCCTGGATCACCGTCTCGCTCTGCACCGTCTCACGCGCCCAGGCGAGCGGCACGGTGCAGTCGAGCGCCACAGCATCCACCCCGGTGCGCGCCGCGAGCCCGGCGAAGCGCGCACCCGCGCCCCGGGCGAAGAGGATCACCGGCACCTTGGGATGGCGCGCCTTGAGCTTGCCGACGATCGCGCGGATCGGCGCCTCGACCCAGGTGCGGAAGCCCCAGTCATCGAGCACGCCCGCCCAGCTGTCGAACAGCTGCAGCACATCCGCGCCCGCCTCGACCTGCGCCGAGAGATGCGCAGTCACCGCTTCGACGAGAATCTCGACGAGAACGCGGAAATCCTCGGGACGGGCATAGGCCCAATACTTGCCGAGCGTGAACTCGCGGCTGCTCCGGCCTTCGAGCATGTAGGTCGCAATCGTCCACGGCGCGCCGGAGAAGCCGATCAGGGAGACGTCGCGCGGCAGCTCGGCGCGCAAGCGATCGACGGTCTCGTAGACCGGCGCGAGGTGAGCGCGCATCCGTTCGAGCGAGAGCGGCGCGAAATCGGCGGTATCCTCGAGGCGCATCAGCACCGGCCCGACGCCTTCGTCGAAGCGCACCGGCTGACCAAGGCCGTCGGGGATCACGAGAATGTCGGAGAACAGGATCGCGGCGTCGAGATCGAAGCGGCGCAACGGCTGCAAAGCCACTTCCACCGCCAGCCGCGGGTTATAGCAGAGATCGAGGAACGAGCCGGCCTCGGCGCGGGTCTCGCGGTATTCGGGCAGATAGCGCCCGGCCTGACGCATCAGCCAGATCGGCGGCCGCGCAGCCGGCGCCTGAAACGCTGCCGACAACCGGGTCGTCGCGGCCGACGAATTGAGTTCCGTCACCGGCATGATCCTCTCCATCGCTTGTTGCTACACCTAACAATGAATCTTGAAATTAAAAGGTATTGGTAGTGATTGGCGGGGGGAATCCTGGGGATCCTTTTTCGTCCCCGGTTTCATCCACAGATCGCGCGCGGGGTTGGGCGGGGGCGCGCCGGGTCGTGGACGGTTCTTGGAACAACACTAGTCAACATCCTGAAAAACTTGAACCGCGAAAGCTATCCCCAGTATGTGAAAAACGTGGGTAACCCGGTTTTGGCCGGAAGCGTCCTCCCCGCAATCCCCGGAAACCCGCGCGGCGGCGATGCCGCGGGAAAACCGTACGGGCGGATTTTCGCAAGTCGGGGGTGGAATCGGGGAAATCGGAAAATCCCCAAGTTATCCACACGCCGTCCCGCGATTGTCCCGGGGAGTTATCCACGATACGCTCGAACCTTCAGCATGGGGGTAAGCAGCAGATGCCCGACCGCAACGGCGCGTTCCATATCCACCTGGTTTCCGATTCCACCGGCGAGACCGTCGCCACCGTCGCACGCGCCTGCCTGGTGCAGTTTTCCGACGTCCGCGCGATCCAGCACCTCTGGTATCTCGTGCGTACCCCCGGCCAGGTCGAGCGGGTACTCGCCGGGGTCGGCAACGATCCTGGGCTGGTGCTGTTCACCGTCGTCGACCCCGACGTGCGCCGCGCGCTCGAAACCGGTTGCTACGCGCTCGGCGTGCCGTGCGTGCCGGTACTCGACCCGGTGATGTCGGGGCTGGGCAACCTGCTCGGGCGCGGCATCACCGGGCGGCCCGGCGTGCAGCACGTGCTCGACGCCGCCTACTACCGCCGCATGGACGCGATCGAGTTCACCATCAGCCACGACGACGGCCAGATGCTCCACGATCTCGAAGCCGCCGACGTGGTGCTCGTCGGCGTCTCGCGGACCTCGAAGACGCCGACCTGCGCCTACCTCGCCAACCGCGGCCTCAAGGCGGCGAACGTGCCGCTGGTACACGGCATTCCGTTGCCCGAGGAACTCGACACCCTCACCAATCCGGTGATCGTCGGCCTCACCCGCGAGCCCAAGAGTCTCTCCGAGATCCGTCTCAACCGCCTGAAGCAGATGAACGACGATGCGGACAGCCATTACGCCCGGGTCGACGCGGTGGCGGAGGAAGTCGCCGAGGCGCGGCGGATCTTCGCGCGGCGCGGCTGGCCGGTGATCGACGTGACGCGCCGCTCGATCGAGGAAGCGGCGGCGACGATCATCGAGTTCTACCGCACCAAGTACCCGGACTGCCCCAACGATGAGGACTGAGCTGATCCTGGCTTCGGCCAGTCCCGCCCGCCGCCGCTTGCTCGCGGAGGCCGGGGTGCCGCATCGCGCCTGCACCGCGGCGGTGGACGAAGCCGCGATCACCGCCGAACGCCACGCCGTTGGCGACGATGCGCGGGCCTGCGCGCTCGCCCTGGCCGCCGCGAAGGCGCTCGCGGTCGGCGCGGAGGTTCCCGACGCCTGGGTGATCGGCTGCGACCAGATGCTCGACGCGGGCGGCGAATGGCTCGACAAGCCGCGCGACCGCGCCGGGCTTGCGGCGCAGCTCCGCCGGCTGCGCGGGCGCGGCCATACGCTCCATTCCGCGGTGTGTCTCGCGCGCGCGGGCCGGGTGCGGTGGCGTCACGTCGGCCGCGCGACCCTCAGAATGCGCGCGTTTTCCGACGCGTTTCTCGACGATTACGTCGCCGCCGCGACGCCCTTGGCGTTGGGCGCGGTCGGCGGCTACACTCTCGAAGGCAGCGGCGCGCAGCTGTTTGCCCGCGTCGACGGCGACCTGTTCACCGTGATGGGGTTGCCGCTCCTGCCGCTTCTCGCCCAACTCCGCCGCATCGGATGTCTGCCGTCATGACCGAAACCATTCTCGCGCACTCGGGCCGCACTCTCGTCGCCGGCATCATCGGCTGGCCGGTCGCCTACAGCCAGTCGCCGCGCCTGCACGCGTACTGGCTCGCCAAGCACGGCATCGACGGCGCGTACATTCCGCTGCCGGTCGCGCCCGGCACCCTCGCCGAGGCGGTGCGCGGCCTCGTCGCGCTCGGGCTGCGCGGCGCGAACGTGACCAAGCCGCACAAGGAAGCGGTGATGCCGCTGATCGACGAGATTACCCCGACTGCCGCGGCGATCGGCGCGGTGAACACCCTGATCGTCGGGGCGGACGGACGCATCACCGGCACCAACACCGACGCGCCGGGGTTCCTCGCCAACTTGCGCGCCAGCGCACCGACGTGGAACCCCGCCCGTCCGGCGGTGGTGCTCGGCGCGGGCGGCGGCGCGCGCGCGGTGTGCGCCGCGCTGCTCGAAGGCGGCGTGCCCGAGGTGCGCCTGTTCAACCGCACGGTCGAGAAGGCCGAGGTGCTCGCGCGGCATTTCGCCCAGCATCACGCCGCGCCGATCCGCGCCCTGCCGCTCACCGCCGAAGCCTGGCGCGCCGAGGCGGCGGACGCCGGCGTGGTGGTCAACACCACCTCGCTCGGCATGACCGGCAACCCGCCGCTCGATCTCGACCTCGGGGTTCTCCCCGCCGACACCGTGGTCGCGGACATCGTCTATTCGCCGCTCGAGACCCCGTTCCTCGCCGCCGCCGCGGCGCGCGGCCTCGTCGCCGTCGACGGCCTCGGGATGTTGCTGCACCAGGGTGGCGTCGGCTTCGAGGCGTGGTTCGGCGTCCGCCCCGAGGTCGACGACGCGTTGCGCGCGTACGTGCTCAAGGCGATCCGGGGCGAATGACGAAATGCGGGTGATCGGCCTCACCGGGTCCATCGGCATGGGCAAGAGCACCACCGCGGCGATGCTGCGGCGGCTCGGCGTGCCGGTGCACGACGCCGACGCGGTGGTCCACGCGCTCACTGCGCCGAACGGCCCGGCGATCGCCGCGATCGCGGCGCGGTTTCCCGGCGTCGTCGACGAGAGCGGGCGGCTCGACCGCGCCGCCCTCGGCGCGCGGGTGTTCGGCGACCGGGCGGCGCTCAAGGATCTCGAAGGCATCCTCCACCCGCTGGTGCGCGCCGCCGAGCGCCGCTTCCTGCAACGGAACCGGCGGATGCGGCGCCCGATGGTGGTGCTCGACATTCCGCTGTTGTATGAAACCGGAGGGGAACGGCGCTGCGACGCGGTGTGGGTGGTGTCGGCGTCGCCGTCGATCCAGGCGCAGCGGGTGCTGCGCCGCCCGGGGATGACCCGCGACCGCCTCAAGGCGGTACGGGCGCGGCAGATGGCCGACGCGGAGAAGCGCAAACGCGCCGACGTGGTGATCCCCACCGGCCTCGGGCGGCGTTTCGCG
>QKGW01000450.1 GCA_003250275.1 Alphaproteobacteria bacterium | reverse complement strand
GTCGGCACCCCGATCGCCGCGCTGCCGGCGCTGCCGATCCCGCTGCTCGCCGACATTCCGGTGTTCGGGCAGGCGCTGTTCTCGCACGACATCCTCGTCTACGTCTCGATCCTCGCGGTGCCCGCGATCGGGTGGTTCCTGTTCCGCACCCGCGCCGGGCTGGTGCTGCGCGCGGTCGGCGAAAACCACGACGCCGCCCACGACATCGGCTACGGCGTGCTCAAGGTGCGCGCGCTCGCGATCATGTTCGGCGGTGCGATGGCTGGCCTCGCGGGTGCGTACCTCTCGCTCGCCTACACGCCGATGTGGGTGGAGAACATGAGCGCCGGGCGCGGCTGGATCGCGCTCGCGCTCGTGGTTTTCGCCACCTGGATGCCGTCGCGCGCGCTGTTGGGCGCGTATCTCTTCGGCGGTGTGACGATTCTCCAGCTTCACGCGCAGAACTGGGGCGTGCCGGTGCCGTCGCAGATTCTCGCGATGCTGCCGTATCTCGCCACCATCGTCGTGCTGGTGCTGATTTCGCGCGACGAGACCAAGATCAAGTTGAACGCGCCCGCGTGTTTGGGGAAAGTGTTCCACTCGGGACGATAACAACGGTCGGAGGAGACCAACCATGAAGATGACGCGACGGGCCGGCCTCGGCCTGGTCCTGGCGATGGCCACCGGTCTGTTCGGTGCGGCGCAGGCGTTGGCGGCGGACCCGCTCAAGGTCGGTTTCGTCTACGTCGGGCCGATCGGCGACCACGGCTACTCGTATCAGCACGAGCAGGGCCGCCTCGCGGTCGAGAAGCACTTCGGCGACAAGGTCAAGACCACCTACGTCGAGAACGTGCCCGAGGGCGCCGACGCCGAGCGCGTCATCCGTCAGCTCGCCGCCTCCGGCCACCAGCTGATCTTCACCACCTCGTTCGGCTTCATGAACCCGACGGTGAAGGTCGCCAAGCAGTTCCCGAAGGTGAAGTTCGAGCACGCCACCGGCTACATGCGCGCGGCGAACCTCTCCACCTACATGGCGCGCTTCTACGAGGGCCGTTATGCCGCGGGCGTCGCCGCCGGCCGCCTGACCAAGAGCAACAAGCTCGGCTACATCGCCTCCTTCCCGATTCCGGAAGTGGTGCGCGGCGCGAACGCCTTCACCCTGGGCGCGCGCAGCGTCAACCCGAAGGCCGAGGTCCGCGTCGTCTGGGTGAACTCGTGGTACGACCCGGGCAAGGAGCGCGAGGCCGCCGAGGCGCTGATGGCGCAGGGCGTCGACGTGATGGCGCAGCACACCGATTCCGCCGCGCCGGTTCAGGCCGCCGAGGAAAAGGGCATCTGGGCGATCGGCCAGGCCTCCGACATGTCCCGCTTCGGGCCGAAGTCGCACCTCACCGCGATCGTCGACGATTGGTCGGGCTACTACATCGACCGCGTGCAGGCGGTGCTCGACGGCACCTGGAAGTCGGCCGACACCTGGAAGGGCTTCGACGCCGGCATGGTGCACCTCGCCCCGTTCAACCCGGCGACCCCGGCGGCGGTGCGCGACGAGGCGCTCAAGGTCGAGGCGGAGATCAAGGACCACAAGCTCCATCCGTTCGCCGGGCCGGTGAAGGATCAGTCGGGCAAGGTGGTGATCCCCGCGGGCAAGACCGCTTCCGACGAGGATCTCCTCAAGATGAACTGGTTCGTCGAGGGCGTGGTCGGCTCGATGCCGAAGTGATCCGAACGGACCGACAGGCTTGCGGGAGCGTCCTTCGGGGCGGTCCCGCCGTCTTTTCGGAGAGGTGAACGGGAGGACCGGCGTGCTCAGGATCGAAGCCTCACTGCGAGGGGCATTCCATCCGATGGTGGACGCGGCCTCGTCCTGCATCAAACAGTCGGGCGGTTGGATCGTCGCCCATCAGTTCTATTCCGATGTGATGGCGGTTCTCACCGTGTCGTGCCCGCGCGAAGCGGTGGCCGAACTCGAAGCCATGCTGTCCGAGGCCGGATTCACCCTCCATGGCGCTGCGACCGGTTCGCCCGGCCGTGGCGACGAAGTCAGCGTGCAGCTCGTTCTCAACGCACTTCACGGTGGCCCCGACGTGCGTCGCACGGTTCCTGCGTTCGGCTAAGTGCCCCTGCGTCAGCCCGCCTCTTCCTCGAACTCCAGCGCCAGGCCGTTGATGCAGTAGCGCAGGCCGGTGGGCTTGGGCCCGTCGGGGAAGACGTGGCCGAGGTGGCCGCCGCAGTTGGCGCAGAGCACTTCGGTGCGGGTCATGCCGTGGCTGGTGTCGGTGCGGCTTTCCACCGCACCCTTGGTGATCACGTCGTGGAACGACGGCCAGCCGCTGCCGGAATCGAACTTGGTGCCGGAGGCGAACAGCGGGTTGCCGCAGTTGGCGCAGACGAACCGGCCGTCGCGGTGTTCGTCGAGCAGCGGGCTCGAGAACGGCGCCTCGGTGCCGCACTGTTCGAGGATGCGGCGGCGGTCGGGCGGAAGGGTGGAAAAGTCGGCCATGGCGTCCGATGACTCCCACAGTGGTCGGGAGTCATCAGATGGTGTGCGCCGCGCTCAGTCGCAAACGAAGGCGTCGCGCGGGTAGCCCTGGGCGTAGAGCAGGCCGGTGAGGTCGGTCCACTTGAGCGCGGCGCGCGCGCCCGCGACCACCGTCGGCTTGCCGTGGAAGGCGACGCCGAGGCCCGCGGCCTGGATCATCGGCAAATCGTTCGCGCCGTCGCCGACCGCGAGGGTCGCTGCGAGCGGCACGCCGATCTCGGCGGCGGTGCCGACCAGGGTTTCGAGCTTGGCGTCGCGGTCGAGGATCGGCTCGGCGACCTCGCCGGTGAGCATGTCGTCGGCGATCACGAGATCGTTGGCGAACACCCGCTCGAAGCCGCAGTGCGCCGCCACCGGGCGGGCGAACGGCAGGAAGCCGCCCGAGATCATCACCGTGGTCGCGCCGTTCGCGCGCATCGTCTGCACCACCGCGCGGCCGCCCGGGGTGTAGCGCACCTCGGCGAGGGTTTCGGCGATGGTGCGCGCGGGCAGGCCCTTGAGCAGGCCGACGCGCTCGCGCAGCGCCGACTTGAAGTCGAGTTCGCCGTTCATCGCGCGCGCGGTGATCGCCGCGATGCGGTCCTTGATCCCGGCGTAGGCGGCGAGTTCGTCGAGCGTCTCGGCGGTGACGATGGTGCTGTCCATGTCCGCCACCAGAACCGATTTCTTGCGTCCGTCCGCGCTTTGGGCGATGACGTCGAGGCCGCCTGTGGGGTAGAGCGGATCGAGGGCGGCGCGCGCGGCGGCGTCGGCCTGGTCTGGCGCGAGGCGGTCGAACGGGATGTCGCAGGCGGCGCCGGCGGCGTCCGCCGCGGTGAGCCAGACCGGCGCGGCGCAATCGGCGCCGAGCGCGTCGAGGGCGGCGCGGACCGCGTCGACGGCGGCCTGGGTGAGCGGCACCCCTTCGGGGAAGCGGCCGAGGGAACCGGGACCCGGCGCGGCGACGGCGGGGGCGGCGATGAGGGTGAGGACGAGGCTCATGGGGACTTTCGCGGCGGACGGTTTCGGGGGCGATTGCGTCGTGGTGGCGGGCCCCACCGCATCGGGCAAGTCGGCGCTGGCGGTGGCCTTGGCGCGTGCCCTCGATGGCGAGGTCGTCAACGCCGATAGCATGCAAGTTTATCGCGACTTGTCCATCCTTACCGCGCGACCGAACGATGACGAAATGGCGGGCGTGCCGCACCACCTCTACGCGCTGCTCGACGGCGGCGAAACCTGCGCCGCCGGGCTCTGGCTCGAATGGATGCACGCGCTGCTGCCCGATCTCTGGCGGCGCGGCAAGGTGCCGGTGGTGGTCGGCGGCACCGGGCTCTACGTCCGTGCGCTGATCCGGGGGCTCGCGCCGGTGCCCGAGGTGCCCGCGGGCGAACGGGAACGCGCCGCCGCGGACTACGACCGCGACCCCGCCGCGTTCGCCGCCGAACTCGCCCGCGTCGATCCGGTTTCGGCGGCGGCGATCCCCGCCGCCAACCGCCAGCGGATGATCCGCGCGATGGAGGTGTGGCGCGGCACCGGCAGGCCGATCTCGGCGTGGCAGGCGGAGCCGCACAAGGGCGGGCTCTCCACCCGCCCGGCGACGGTGGTGCTCGACCCCGACCGCACATGGCTCTACGAGCGTTGCGACCGCCGCTTCGACCTGATGCTCGCGAACGGCGCGTGGGATCAGGTGAAGGACGCGATGGCGCGCGGCCTCGGGCCGGATGCGCCGGTCGCGCGCGGTCTCGGCACCCGCGCGCTGATGGCGGCGCTCGCCGGGGAACTCTCCGAGGCCGAGGCGGTTGACCAAGCGAAGCGCGAAACCCGCAACTACGCCAAGCGCCAGTCGACGTGGTTCCGCCACCAGCTCGCCGCCGACGTTCTGCTGCGGCCGCCGGAGGCGCTGCCCGATTCGCGCGGAATTGCCGAAAAACTCGCAGGAATCCTGGGGGTACGGCGCGGCGCGGGATGCAAGACTTCCGCGCCCGGCGGGGATGCCGAGTAACAATCTTTCTGTGTTGACGTAAAAACTTTTCGGATGTTTGTTAGTTTTGATTGACCCTGGCCCGGCGATTTCATAAGTAGGATGCTCTTTTGCGGCCGGGCGGGTCGCCTGGGCCGTGTTTTCCTAGCGGTTTCAACGGAGCAAAACGGATGTTGCAGCAGCGCATGACCGGAGCGGAGATTGTCCTCAAGGCCTTGGTTGACCAGGGCGTAGAGGTCGTATTCGGCTATCCGGGCGGCGCCGTACTTCCGCTTTACGATGCGCTGTTCAAGCAGAACCGCATCCGCCACGTGCTGACCCGCCACGAGCAGGCCGCGGTGCACGCCGCCGAGGGCTACGCGCGCTCGACCGGCAAGGTCGGCGTGGTGCTCGTCACCTCCGGCCCCGGCGCGACCAACGCGGTCACCGGTCTCCTGGACGCGCTCCTCGATTCGGTGCCGCTGGTGTGCCTGTCGGGCCAGGTGCCGACGCAGCTGATCGGCACCGACGCCTTCCAGGAGGCCGACACCACCGGCATCACCCGTCCGTGCACCAAGCACAACTACCTGGTCAAGGACGTCGAGACCCTCGCCGGGGTGCTACACGAGGCCTTCCACGTCGCCCGCACCGGCCGTCCCGGCCCGGTGGTGGTCGACCTGCCGAAGAACGTGCAGGTCTCCGAGGGCGCCTACGTTCAGGCCGAGCAGGTGCGCCACAAGTCCTACCGCCCGCCGGTGAAGGGCGACGCCCAGGCGATCGAGCAGGCGGTGGCGCTGATGGCTTCGGCCAAGCGCCCGGTGTTCTACTGCGGCGGCGGCGTGATCAACTCCGGCCCCGAAGCCTGCGCCGCGCTCGCCGATCTGGTGCGCGACACCGGCTTCCCGATCACCCTGACGCTGCAGGGCCTCGGCGCGTTCCCCGCGTCCGACAAGCAGTTCCTCGGGATGCTCGGAATGCACGGCACCTACGAGGCCAACCTCGCGATGCACGGCTGCGACGTGATGGTCGCGATCGGCGCGCGCTTCGACGACCGCGTCACCGGCCGCATCGACGGCTTCGCGCCGAACGCGCAGATCATCCACGTCGACGTCGACGCCGCGTCGATCAACAAGAACGTGCGCGCCGACGTCGCGATCGTCGGCGACGCGGGCTCG
>QKGW01000091.1 GCA_003250275.1 Alphaproteobacteria bacterium | reverse complement strand
AACGCCTTGCGCGCGAGGTGCAGCATCACAGACGAATCCTTGCCGATCGAATACAGCATCACCGGCTTTTCGAACGTCGCCGCGACCTCGCGGAAAATTTGGATGCTTTCGGCTTCGAGATGGCGGAGGTGGGCGGAAGCTGCGCTCGTCACGGATACCTTCCTGAGAATACGCCGTTCGACGGCGGAAAAATCATCCTATACTCATACCCTCGGGGCGTGGGCGTCACAAGCCAAGCCCGTCACAGCAAGGATTTGGCGATGCTGGTCGAGGATACCGCGATTCCCGAAGTCAAATGCATCGTGCCCAGGGTGTTCGAGGACACACGCGGCTGGTTCTCGGAAAGCTGGAACGCGCGGACGTTCGCCGAAGCGGGGATCGCGGCCGAGTTCAGGACAACCAGAGCCTGTCGCGGCGTGTGCATACCCTGCGCGGCCTGCATTTCCAAACCGCGCCGCACGCGCAGGGCAAGCTGGTGCGCTGCATCGCCGGACGGATGCGCGACATCGCGGTCGACCTGCGCCAGGGCTCGCCGACCTACGGGCGGCACGTCGCCGTCGAGCTGTCCGCCGAGAACCACGTGCAGTTGTGGATTCCTCCGGGCTTCGCGCACGGCTTCGTCACCCTCGAACCGGATACGCGGATCTTCTACAAGGTCACCGACTATTACGCGCCCGAGTGCGACGCGGGGGTGGCGTGGGACGATCCCGACCTCGCGGTCGACTGGGGCGTGCCGGCGGAGGAGGTTTCGATGTCGGACCGCGACCGCGCGCTGCCGCGCCTCGCCGAGCTGCCGGTTCTGTTCCCGCACGGGTTGGTTTAAAGTGCGCGAGGTCGCGCGGCGAGAGGGGAGACGGAGATGAAGGTGGTGGTGACGGGCGGCGCCGGGTTCATCGGTTCCGCGGTGGTGCGCAGGCTCGCGGCGGCGGGGGCGACGGTGATCAACGTCGACGCCTTGACCTACGCCGCCAACCTCGACAACGTCGCCGGTACCGGCAGCATCCTCGAAGCCGCCGACATCCGCGACGCCGCGGCGATGGCGAAAGTGTTCGAGACCCATCGCCCCGACGCGGTGATGCACCTCGCCGCCGAGAGCCACGTCGACCGCTCGATCGACGGGCCGATGGAGTTCGTCACCACCAACCTCGTCGGCACCGCGACGCTGCTCGGCGCGGCGCGCGCCTACTGGCAGGAATTGCCGCGGGCGCAGCGCGACGCGTTCCGCTTCCTTCACGTCTCCACCGACGAGGTCTACGGCACCCTCGGGCGCGAGGGTCTGTTCACCGAGGAGACGCCGTACCGCCCGAATTCGCCGTATTCCGCCTCGAAGGCGGGGTCCGACCACCTCGCGCGCGCCTGGCACGAAACCTACGGCCTGCCGGTGCTGATCACCAACTGCACCAACAACTACGGCCCCTACCAGTTCCCCGAGAAGCTGATTCCGCTGATGATCCTCAAGGGTCTCGCGGGCGAGGCGCTGCCGGTCTACGGCACCGGCGCGAACGTGCGCGACTGGCTCTACGTCGAGGACCACGCCGAGGCGCTCTGCCTAGTGCTGGAGAAGGGGGTGCCGGGGCGCACCTACAACATCGGCGGCGCGTGCGAAAAAACCAACCTCGACGTGGTGCGCGAGCTGTGCGCGCTGCTCGACGACCGCGTGCCGCTGCCGGACGGAAAGCCGCACGCCGACCTCATCGCCTTCGTCGCCGACCGCCCCGGCCACGACCTCCGCTACGCCATGGACATCTCGCGGATCGAGGCCGAGCTCGGCTGGCGGCCGCGCGAGAACTTTTCCACCGGCCTCGCGCGCACGGTCGACTGGTACCTCGCCAACCGCG
>QKGW01000138.1 GCA_003250275.1 Alphaproteobacteria bacterium | reverse complement strand
ATACTCCTGCGTGTTCTCCGACTTTACCTGGCCGCAGCGCACCGACGTGTTCCCGCTGCGCCGCAACGTCGTCGACTACCTGCGCGGCTTCGTCCAGGAATTCCGCCTCGCGAGGTATCTCCGCCTCAACACCCTGGTCGAACGGGTCGAGCAGGTCGCGCCGCACCGCTGGCGCCTCACCACGCTCTCGGAAGGCCGCCGCGAGGTGCAGGACTTCGACTGGGTGGTGGTCGCGACCGGGGTGTTCTCGCGCCCGTTCGTGCCCGAGTTCGAGGGGTTGCCGTCGTTCCAGGGCAAGATCTACCACGCCGCCGACTGCTATTCGGAAGAGGTCAACCGCGCCAATTTCGCCGGCAAGCGGGTGCTGATCGTCGGTGCGGCGTTCTCCGGCACCGAGATCGCGGGCCAGCTCTCGGGCTTCGCCAAAAAGGTGATCGTCGGCCTGCGCAACCCGATGTGGTTCGTGCCGCGTTGGGTCAAGCCGTGGTCGGACGCGCCGCTCTTCCCCGCCGATCTGGTGTTCTACACCCGCCGCCCCGACAACCCGATGAACGTCCGCCCGCGCGCGTACTTGCGCGCGCTGGGCGGCGACCCCGGCCAATACAGCCGCGACCTCGCGTTCGATGATATCGAAAGCTCGCCGCTCACCGTGGTCACCTCCGACGACTTTCTGCAACTCGTCGGCGACGGCAAGGTGGTGGCCAAGCGCAGCCGTGCCTTCGCCTTCGATACCAAGGGCGTGCTCTATTCCGACGGCACCCGCGACGACCTCGACGCGGTGGTGATGTGCACCGGCTACGCCTCGTCTCTGCCGTTCCTCAGCCCCGATATCCTCGCCACCGTCGAGTTCGACCCGCGCGACCAGCTCCAGCCGGTGCTGCTGCACCATCAGGTGCTGCATCCGGATTTGCCGGGTCTCGCGTTCGTCGGGTATTATCGGGGACCGTACTTTCCGGTGATGGAACTGCAGGCGCGCTGGGTTGCGAGCATCGCTTCCGGAGAAATCCCGCCGCCGAGCCTTGCAGAGATGCGGAAGGGTGTCGAAATAGAGCGGGGCATTCGCAACCGGCGTCCGCGACCGCAGTTCCCACATGGCGATTACGTGCGGCTGGCCGATGGCTTTGCGCGCGAATTCGGAGCCTTTCCCGAGGGCGCGGAGGTCATCGACATGGCCGCCCGGCTCGAGGAAGGGCCGCTCGTCGCGGCGAACTACCGCCTCATCGGGCCGAATGCCAAGCCGCAGTTGGCGCGCGCGATCATGTTGTCGACGCCCGCGCCGGCGATTGAATGACCGAAACCAAAACCAAAACCGAATCCCCTGAGACCGCCGAGCGTCCGCCTCTCGCCGAGCGGGTTTTCGAGCTGCTTCTGGGTAACTGGATGATCGAGCGCGAGATCGTTCCCAAGGGGAACTATCGCGGTTCCGCGACCTTCGCGCGCGTCGACGCGGCCACGCTCGCCTACAGCGAGGAAGGCACCCTGGTGCTCAACGACGGCACCAGCATGGTCGGCGAGCGCCACTACACCTACCTGCTGCACGAGGACCGCATCGAGGTGCTCTTCGCCGACGGCCCGAACGACGGCAAGCACTTCGTCGACATCAACTTCCCCTCCGATCCCGAGGCCGACTGGCCGCTCTGCTCGGGCGACACCCACTACTGCCTCCGGGATACCTACAAGGCGATGTTCTGCTTCGAGGCCGAGGACGAGTTCGACGTCACCTATCAGGTCTGCGGACCGGAGAAGGATTACGTCAGCCGCTCGATCTACCGCCGCATCACCACGCTCGGCGG
>QKGW01000345.1 GCA_003250275.1 Alphaproteobacteria bacterium | reverse complement strand
GCCAAGCTATGGGGACGATTGCGCGGCGGTCTCGGGCGCTCCATATCTTGCCTTACGGCACCACGTGAAGCCGCGATACCAAAAGGCATGAATCATGTCGTTCAAAGACTTTTCCTCCGCGCACCCGGATCATAAACCGACGCCGCTGACCGCCAAGGCGGCCAAGCAGGCGATGCCGAGGAGCGCCGCTTCGATGCGCGCGCCGACGAGCCACGCGCCCGCGCCGCGGCAGCCCTCGACCAAACATTGATCGCAGGCGGATGACGAAAAAAGCCCCGGAGGCGCCTCCGGGGCTTTTTTCATGGCCGCCGCCGCGCAATTGTCCACATATATTTCCGCGAGGGCCGGAAATATCATGATTGCATTCGTATGATGATGCATACGAATCCGGATATTTCAGGCCCGGAAACTTGAACCAGAGCGCATGATGCGGTAATGAAATTATGCGCTCTGCGGCAACTCGAATGAATGTTGCCGCGTTTTATCGCCCTGGAATTCTTTCCCGTGGCGCGTCGCAATCCCGCTTCGACTCACCAAGATCATCGCGCGCGACGATTTCAGTTCATTTCATCGGCTTCAGGAGACACGAACACACAATGTGCGGCATCGCCGGAGAGATTCGCTTCGATTCAACCCCCGCCGACACCGGCGCCCTCGGACGGATGCTGGAGGTTCTCGCGCCACGCGGACCGGACGGCAGCGGCATCGTCGCGCGCGGGGCGGTGGCCTTCGGGCACCGGCGACTGAAGATCATCGACCTCTCCGAAAAAGCCGCGCAGCCGATGACCGATCCCGATCTCGGCCTCACCCTCACCTTCAACGGCTGCATCTACAACTATCCGGAACTGCGCGCCGAACTGGAGGCGAAGGGCTACCGCTTCTTCTCTACCGGTGACACCGAGGTGATCCTCAAGGCCTACCACGCCTGGGGCGCGGAATGCGTCGAGAGGTTCCACGGCATGTTCGCCTTCGCCATCCACGAACGCGATAGCGGTGCGGTGGTGCTGGCGCGCGACCGCTTCGGCATCAAGCCGCTCTACTACGCCGGCGTCGGCAAGGGCGTGCGTTTCGCCTCGTCGCTGCCGGCGCTGATCGCTGCGGGCAGCGTCGATACCGAAATCGACCGCGATGCGCTGCACCATTACATGAGCTTCCACGCCGTGGTGCCGCCGCCGCGCACGATCCTGCGCGGCGTGCGCAAGCTGCCGCCCGCGACGGTGCGCCGCTACGCGCCCGACGGCAGCTTCGCCGATCGCGTCTATTGGGCGCCGCCCTACGAACGCCGCGCCGAGGACGCCGGGCTCTCCGCCGAGGACTGGCGCGACCGGGTGCTGGCGTCGCTGCGTACCGCGGTGAAGCGCCGCATGGTCGCGGACGTGCCCGTCGGCGTGCTGCTCTCGGGCGGCGTCGATTCCTCGGTGATCGTCGGCCTGCTGGCCGAGGAGGGGCAGAAGGACCTGATGACCTTCTCGATCGGCTTCGAGGAGGCCAACGGCGAGAAGGGCGACGAGTTCGTCTATTCCGACCTCATCGCCGAGACCTTTTCCACCGACCACCACAAGATCTTCGTCCCTTCCGCCGATTTGATGGACGCGCTCCCCGCCACCGTCCACGCGATGTCGGAGCCGATGGTCTCCTACGACAACATCGGCTTTTTCCTGCTTAGCCGCGAGGTGGCGAAGCACATCAAGGTGGTGCAGTCGGGGCAGGGGGCGGACGAGGTGTTCGCCGGGTATCATTGGTATCCGCCGCTCGCCGCTTCCAACGACGTGGTCTCCGACTACGCCAAGGTGTTCTTCGACCGCAGTCACGAGGTCCTGAAAACCCAGCTCGCCCCCGAGTGGATCGCCGAGACCGACGCGAGCCGCACGTTCGTCGCGCGGCATCTCCTCGCGAGCGGCGCGGCGACGCCGGTGGACCGTGCGCTGCGGCTCGATAGCCAGGTGATGCTGGTCGACGATCCGGTGAAGCGGGTCGACAACATGACGATGGCCTGGGGTCTCGAAGCCCGCGTGCCGTTCCTCGATCACGAACTCGTCGAACTGGCCGCGACGATCCCGCCCGAGTTCAAGCTCGCGGGAGGCGGCAAGGGAGTGCTCAAGGAGGCCGCGCGCCTGGTGGTGCCGAGCGCGGTGATCGACCGCAAGAAAGGCTACTTCCCGGTGCCGCAGCTCAAGTACATCTCCGGCCCCTATCTCGACATGGTGCGCGACGTGCTCGGCTCCGAACCCGCCCGCGCACGCGGGCTGTTCCGCCCCGAGTGGCTGGAGACGCTCTACGCCGATCCCGCCGCGCACATCACTCCGTTGCGCGGTTCCGAGCTCTGGCAGGCGGCGCTGCTCGAAATGTGGCTGCAGTCGCATCGGATTTGAGGGAGGCAGCACGATGACCGAAGCCAGAACCCGCCATCCGGTTTCCCTCGCCCGCCTGCGCTACCGCAACCGCCTCGGCCGCGCCCGCGCCGCCCGTGCGGCGCGTCAGGTTCCCGCGTGCTCGGGAGGGACGCCCAACTTCGCCTGCGACGTCGGCTGGGGCCGGCTGATTTTCGGCCAGACCTTCGCCGACGGCGACGATCTCATCGCCGCGCTGCGCGAGGAAGCGCCGGATCACCGCGACATCGCCGTCTACGTGCGCGATCCGCATGTGCTCCTCGCCCACGCGCCGCAGGAAGTGTTCCTCGATCCGTCGCACACCTACCGCCTCGACCTCGCCACCTATCGCACCTCGCAGCGCCCGCTGCGCAACTTCCTGATCCGCCGGTTGACCTCGGCGGCGGACGTCGACGCGATGAACCGCATCTACGCCTCGCGCGGCATGGTGACGGTGCCGTCGGAGTTCGTCTGGTGCGAGCGCGACATCCGCGCGATCGTCTACCTCGTCGCCGAGGACACCACCACCGGCGAAGTGATCGGCACCGTGACCGGCATCGACCACGCCCGCGCGTTCGGGGACCCGGAGCGCGGCTCGTCGCTGTGGTGTCTCGCGGTCGATCCGCAGGCGCGCCAGTCCGGCGTCGGCGAGGCGCTGGTGCGGCGCTTGGCGGAATTGTTCGTGGCGCGCGGCGCGGCGTTCATGGACCTCTCGGTGATGCACGACAACACCCAGGCGATCGCGCTCTACGAAAAGCTCGATTTCGTGCGCATCCCGGTGTTCACGGTGAAGCGCAAGAACCCGATCAACGAAAAGCTGTTCTCCGGCCCCGAGGTGCTCGAAGGGGTGAACCCCTATACCCGGATCATCGTCAACGAGGCGCGGCGGCGCGGCATCCACGTCGAGATGATCGACGCCTCGGGCGGCATCTTCCGCCTCTCCTACGGCGCGCGCGCGGTGCGCTGCCGCGAGAGCCTGTCCGAGCTGACCTCGGCGGTGGCGATGTCGATCTGCGACGACAAGGCGGTGACCCGCCGCGTCGCCGAGGGCGCGGGCGTGCGCGTGCCGGCGCAGATCGACGCGGGCGTCTCGCGCGAGGAGACCGCCGGTTTCCTCGCACGCCATCGCCGCGTCGTGGTCAAGCCCGCGCGCGGCGAGCAGGGCAAGGGCGTGGCGGTGGGCATCGCCGCGATGTCGGAACTCGACGCGGCGGTGGAGGCGGCCGCGACGTTCTGCGACACCGTGCTCGCCGAGGAATACGTCGAGGGCGAGGATTTGCGGCTGGTGATCATCAATTACCGCCTCGTCGCCGCCGCGGTGCGCCGCCCGGCGCTGGTGATCGGCGACGGGCGCAGCACGGTGCGCGACCTGATCGCGGCGCAGAGCCGCCGCCGCGCCGCCGCGACCGGCGGCGAATCCCGCATTCCGCTCGACGCCGAAACCGGGCGCACGGTGCGCGCCGCCGGGTTCGACCTCGACGCGGTGCTGCCCGAGGGGCGCGAACTCAAGGTGCGCAAGACCGCCAACCTCCACACCGGCGGCACGATCCACGACGTCACCGACGTGGTCCACCCGATCCTCATCGAGGCGGGGGTGAAGGTGGCGCGCGCGATCGACATTCCGGTGGTCGGGGTCGATCTCATCGTCAAATCGCCGACCGAAGCGGACTATGTTTTCATCGAGGCGAACGAGCGGCCCGGCCTCGCCAACCACGAGCCGCAGCCGACCGCCGAACGCTTCATCGACCTCCTCTTCCCGCTCGCGATCCCGACCGGCGTGCGGCAGGCGATGGACGGCGCATGACGACGAAAGGGGCATGATGACGCGACTGACGATCGATGCGGACTACCTCGCCGACATCCTCAAGAAGATGCTCGCGATCCCGAGTCCGAGCGGTTACACCGACACCATCGTCCACTTCGTCTCCAACGAACTCGCGCGCTTCGGCCTTGCGGTCGAGCTGACGCGGCGGGGCGCGATCCGCGCGGTGCGGCGCGGCGGCACTCACCACGGCGCCCGCGCCCTGGTCTCGCACCTCGATACCCTGGGCGCGCAGATCAAGCGGCTGAAGGACAACGGCCGCGCCTCGCTGGTGCCGATCGGCCACTGGTCGGCGCGCTTCGCCGAAGGCGCGCGCGTCACCGTGTTCACCGAAAAGGGCGGCTACCGCGGCACCATCCTGCCGATCAAGGCGTCCGGGCACACCTTCAACGAGGAGGTCGACGAGCAGCCGATCGGCTGGGAGCACGTCGAACTGCGCGTCGACGCGTTGATCCGCAACGCCAACGATCTCAAGCGCATCGGCGTCGAGATTGGCGATATCGTCGCGGTCGACCCGCAGCCGGAGTTTCTCGACAGCGGCTTCATCGTCTCGCGCCACCTCGACAACAAGGCGGGCGTCGCGGTGATGCTTGCCGCGCTCAAGGCGCTGTGCGACCAGGAGGTGGAAACCGAGGTCGATACCCACTGGCTGTTCACCATCCAGGAGGAAGTCGGGATCGGCGCGTCGTCGGTGCTGACGCAGGAGGTCGCATCGCTGGTGGCGATCGACAACGGCACCACCGCGCCGGGGCAGAATTCCGACGAATTCGGCGTGACGATCTCGCTCGCCGACCAGAGCGGGCCGTTCGACTACCACCTCACCCGCAAGCTCGTCGAGCTCTGCCGCGCCAACGATATCCGCTTCCAGAAGGACGTGTTCCGCTACTATCGCTCCGATTTGGCGAGCGCGGTGGAGGCGGGGGCGGACGTGCGCACCGCGCTGATCACCTTCGGCGTCGACGCCTCGCACGGCTACGAGCGCATCCACATGCACGCGCTGCGCTCGCTCGCGGAACTGGTCACCGCCTACGTGTCGAGCCCGGTCGAAATCCCGCGCGATTTCGAGATCACCGCGGGGATCGCGGGGTTCACCCACCAGCCCACCGCCGCGGCGCACCCCGACCTCACCCCCGACGTCGGCGACGAGAAGCTCTGAGAGAAAAGCCCCGGAAACCGGGGCTTTTTCGATGCTCAGCGGTGCTTCTGGCCCTCGCCGTAGAACAGCTTCTCCCACGCCTTGTGGGCCTTGTAGCCCTCGCGGATGAACGGCGTGAACACCGCCATGTTGAGCACCGCCTTGTTGGTGAGGAGGGCGGGGAATTTGGTCGGCTTCTCGAAGTCGACGAACAGCACCACGCGCACCTTGTCGGAGTGGTTCCATGCCTCGTGCTCGTAGGCGTCGTCGAAGATCAGCGCCTTGCCTTCCTCCCAGTGGCAGAGCTGGTCGGAGACGCGGATGCCGATCTTGTCGGGCTCCGGCGGC
>QKGW01000413.1 GCA_003250275.1 Alphaproteobacteria bacterium | reverse complement strand
GCCGCCGGTGCGGAAATGCTTGGGCAGCGCGGCGGCGGGGAGCGACACCGCGAGCGGCGCGCGGCTGTCCTCGCGCACGTCCTTGAGTTCGTCGGGCAGGTCGGCGCGCAGCTGCGCGAGGTCGATGCGCGCGGGCGCATCGAAGCGCACGGTGGCGCGCCCGTCGGCCTGGCTCACCGCGTAGCCGGTGCGGCGCGGCCAGTCGAACACCAGCCGGGTGAAGGTCGGGTGAATGCCGACGCGCACCCGCACCTGCGGCGCGTCCTGCGCGGCGGGCGCGGCGGCGGCGGGCGCGGCGGTTCTGGAAAGGTCGAGCACCACCGAATTGCCGAAGGTCTGCGCGGCGAGCGCCGTCGGCCCGCGCAGGTCGAAGACCACGCGGCGGCCGCCGTCCTCGCGGCGCGCGGCGCGCAGGTAGGTGGGCAGGCGCGGCACCAGCGTCGCCGGGTCGGCGTCGAGCGCCTGGTCGAACTCGACGATCAGGCGGTTGCCCTCGATCCGCGCGGCGTAGCGCACCGGCTGCGGCCACTCGATGACGATGCGCCCGAAGTCGTCGTGGATGCCCGCGCGCACCTCGGCGGCGCGGGCGTCGGCAAGACCGCCCGCGAGCAGGAGCGCCACGAGGGCGAAAACGCGCAGAAACACGGTCACGGCGCGCCTCCCCGATCCGGCGACACCACGATCGTCACCGCGGCGGGGCCCGCCGCACCGGTGGCGCGCAGCGGCTGCGCCAGTCCGGCGGCGCGCAAGGCGTTGGCGAGGCTGGCGGCGCGCGCGAGGGAGAAGTCCCAGGCGTCGGCATAGCCGGGCGCGGCGGCGTCGCCCGCGACCGTCACCGCGAGGCGGTTGCCGATGCCCGAGAGCGCCTGGGCGAGCGCCGTCACCGCCGGACGCGCGGCGGGCGCGACGGCGGCGGCGTTGGCGGCGAAGACGGTCTCGGCGGGCAGGCGCAGTTCGAGGCGGTCGCCGATCAGGGCGACCTCGGCGCGGCGCAGCGCCGGACTGTCCTTGGCCACGGTTTCGAGCAGGCTGGCGAGGTAGCCGAGATCGGTGCCCGGCGCGCTCGGCGCGTGCGCGACGTTCTTGAGCGCGCCGCCGCTGGTCGCCGCCTGCATCGGCGGATTGAGCGCGTGCGAGAGCGCGTCGGCCATTTCGCGGAAGCGGTCCTCGCGCACTCCGGAGAGCGCGAACATCAGCACGAAGAAGGTGAGCATCAGCGACACGAGGTCGGCGAAGGTCAGCATCCACGCGGAGCGGACCTCGGCCGGCGGATGGGCGTCGATCGCGCCGCCCTCCCAATCGGTCAACGCCTTGCCGCCGGTCATGGCGCCCCCCGCAGGTCCTCGACGCGGAACACCAGCCGCGCGCCCAGGGGATCGCCGGGTTCGAGCGCGGCGGTCACGCTGCCGGGCGGCGCGCCCTCCTCGGCGAAGGCGCGGGCGACGATTGCGGCGCGGCGCTGGGCGCGGTCGGAGGCCACCGGCAGCACGCGCTCGGGGTCGTCGACGCCGAACGCGGCCTCGACGGCATAGCGCATTCCGGCGGGCGGAGCGGAGAGCGCGGCGACCATCTCGGCGAAGGCGCGGCGCTGCGCCGGGCGCAGGGTTTCGGTATCGTGTTCGAACAGGGAATCGACGTGCACGCGCAGTTCCATCTCGCGGCCCGGCACCACCACGGTGATCCGCGCGGCGGGAATCGCCGCCTCGTAGACCCGCGTCACGGTGTCGAGGAATTCGGCGGGGGTGACCACCCGCCCGAGGTCGGAGGCGAAGCTCGGGGTTTCGCCGGTTTTGGCGTCGCGGCTGGCGAACTGGCTGTTGAGCCCTTCGAGGATCGCGCGGCTCTTGCGCGAGCTGCCGTCCGAAATCGCCACCAGCATGATGAAGAAGGCGAGCAGCACGAGGTACAGCGACAGGAACAGCGCCACCGTCGCGCCCTGGCGCGGGGCGGCGTCCGCCGGTTCGCGATATCCCGTGAGTGCGGCCGGTGTCACCCGCTTCCCTCCGGCTGAAGCCCGATCAGCCGAGGCTGGCGAGCAGACGGTCGATTTCGTCCTGGCTCGACGCCGCCTCGGGGTGCTGCGGGCCGTTGAGCAGGTGCGCGTCGTCGCGGGGATCCGCCGCCGGCGCTTCCGGCGCGCCCTGGGACGCGAGCACGCCCTCGATCTCCGCGCCGAACGCCGAAACCAGGGTGTTCACCCGCTCCTCGATGCACTTCAAGGTGTTGACCACCTTGGAAATGCGCTGGCCGGTGAGGTCCTGGAAGTTGCAGCCCTCGTAGATCGCCATCGTCGCGTTGGTGAGCGCCTCGCCCGCCTCGGGGCTGACGTTGGGGATCACCGCTTCGATCGATTCGACCGCGTCGAGGATGGTGTTGGCGGCGGTCTCGGTGGACTGGACGATCGCGTCGAGTTCGTCGGCGGCGGTCGGCAGGAAGTCGTCCTTGATCTCGTCGGGCCGGATCTGGGCGATCTCCCGCTTGGTCTCGCGGATGATCACCGCGAGCGCCTCGAGCTCGTTGTAGACCTGCAGTTCCTTGGCGCTGATCTCGCCGCTCATGGTGTCGAGGATCGCGCGCACCACCTCGGCGACGTCGTCGAGCGGCACCGCGTTGCCGCGCGCGGCGCGGATCAGGTCCAGGCGCTTCTGCAGGGCGATCTCGGCGTCGTCTTGGTTCATGCCGCTACTCCGCG
Source organism: Alphaproteobacteria bacterium (assembly GCA_003250275.1). Classification (GTDB taxonomy): domain Bacteria; phylum Pseudomonadota; class Alphaproteobacteria; order Rhodospirillales; family Rhodospirillaceae; genus Oleispirillum. Next base: position 2,990 of record QKGW01000413.1, on the reverse strand, counting down.
AACTACCGCTTCCGGATCAGAAGTCGCCCAGCACGCTCGACATCTTGGTCTTGAGCGTTTCGGCGTTGAACGGCTTGACGATGTAGTTGGAGACCCCGGCCTCCTTCGCCGCGATGACGTTCTCGGTCTTGCTCTCGGCGGTGACCATGATGAACGGCAGCGACTTGAGGTGCGCGTCGGCGCGCACTTCGCGGAGAAGCTGGAGACCGGTCATCGGCTCCATGTTCCAATCGGAAATCACCAGACCGTAGGTGTTGCCCGAACGCAGCATCTGCAACGCCATGCTGCCGTCGGTCGCCTCGTCGATGTTGTTGAAACCGAGCTGTTTCAACAGATTACGAATGATGCGCAGCATCGTCTTGTAGTCATCGACGATGAGGATGCGCATGTTCTTGTCAACTGCCATGAAGACGTCTCCCGAAAACCCCGTTCATCCCTTCTCCGGCGTTCCAGCCCGCCGGAAGATACCAAAAACCGCTCGCACCGGCTGGGCGATTGCCGCCCCGCGCGACGCTAGCGCTTCAACCCCGTTTCGCCCACCAGGTCGGCGGGCAGGCGATTCTGCATCGCCAGTTCCGTCGTCACCGCGTTGGCGCGGTCCGGCGACATGGCGGCCAGGATTGCCGCGGACACGCGCTCCTTCAACCCCTTCACCACGCGGATGAGGATCGGCATGTCCATCTGCTCGAAAATACGGGCAGCATCCTTCGGCTTCATCGCCGTGTAGATCTTCACCAGATTGTCGATCTTCTGGTTTTCCTGATCATCGTGTTTTTCGATCAGGCCTTCAATAGTGGTTTGAATCTCGCGCAGCTTTTGGATCTTGGCGTCGATCTGCGCTTCCGCGGCGGAGAGCACCGCGAGGCGCTGGTCGAGCTCGCGCTCGCGCTTGTCGATCGCCTCGCGGCGAGCCGCAAGGCTTTGCAAAACCTCGATTTCCGACTGGCTGTAGGCGGCCTGCCCGGCGAGCCCGGCGAGCGGCTCGGCGGCGGGCTCGGCGGGCGGCGGCGGCGATGCGGCGGCGGCGCTCTGCGCCAGCGCGGAGGCGAACAGCGGCGGCTCGGGCACCGCGTCGGCGGGTGCGTGACCGCTGCCGATCTGCCACAGGCTGCCGACGCGGGCGCCGAACATCAGCGCGCCGACGAGGATGAAGAGCGGCAGCAGGCGGAAGCGCGGCAGGCTGAAACGGGGCGTGCGGGCCATTCTTCCCTCCCTCACCGCGAAGCCTGGATCGCGCGCAGCAACTGGCGCTCGGCGATCGAACGGTCGTCCTCGTGGGCGCCGAAGTCGTCCTCCGAGAGCAGCGCCGAGAGCAGCGTCGGGCCGGGGGCGATGCCACCGGCGACGCGCGCGCCCTCGCCGGTCTCGCGCACCTTGTCCATGCCGAGGGGCTCGGGCAGGTCGGCGGCGGCGAAGGTCTCGCCCGCGGCGGGCTTGACCGCGGCGCGCGCCTCGCGCAGATGCGCCTCAAGGCGGTTGGCCATCGAATCCGCGCGTTCGGTCATGAACGCGAGGTCGTCGCGCAGGCCCTGCGCCTTCCCCATCGATTCCTTCAGGGTCTCGCCGACCTCCTCGACCGCGCGGCGCATCTTCGGGATGCCCGCTTCGGCGCGCACGGTCGCCTCGTTGAAGGCGAGGATCATCTTGCCGAGCTCGTCGCGGTTGCGACGCAGCACGTCGAGGCGGCGGTTGAGGATCACCGCATAGATGATCGTCGGCACCAGGAGGGCGACGATCACGACGTCGAGCAGCACGGTCGGCGACATACTCTTTACCTCAGCTCACGTGTTGCGCTTGCGCTTGATCTTCTCGTCGAGGCAGATGGCGATGTTGTTGCCCTTGCGGCCCATCTTGCCCGCCCACATCGGCACGTCGCCGCAGCGCATCGACACGCGCGATTCCGGCGTGGCGTTGAACATCAGGCGGGTGCCGACTTCCATGTTGAGCACCGAGTAGAGCGGCAGGTACTGCTGGTCGAGCACCGCTTCGAGCTCCACCTCGGTCTGCCACAGCTCCTCCATCAGGTGGATTTCCCAGATCGAGTCACGGCCGAACTTCTCGCCCATGAACATCTGCAGCAGCAGTTCGCGCACCGGTTCGAGGGTGGCGTAGGGCAGCAGCAGTTCGAGGCGGCCGCCGCGGTCCTCCATGTCGATCCGGAGCTTGGCGACGATCGCGGCGTTGGAGGGGCGCGAAATCGTCGCGAAGCGCGGGTTGGTCTCCAGCCGGTCGAAGCGGAACGCCACCGGCGACAGCGGGTCGAAGGCGGCCGAGAGATCGGCGAGCACGACGTGGATCATCCGCTCGACGAGGTTGCGCTCGATCGTGGTGTAGGGGCGGCCCTCGATGCGCATCGCGGCGGTGCCGCGGCGGCCGCCCAGGAGCACGTCGACGATCGAGTAGATCAGCGAGGAATCGACGGTGAGGAGACCGAAGTTGTCCCACTCCTCGGCCTTGAACACCGCGAGCATGGCGGGCAGCGGGATCGAGTTGAGGTAGTCGCCGAAGCGCAGGCTGACGAGGTTGTCGAGCGACACCTCGACGTTGTCGGAGGTGAAGTTGCGCAGGCTCGTCGACATCATCCGGACGAGGCGGTCGAACACCACCTCGAGCATCGGCAGGCGCTCGTAGGAGACCATGCCGGAATTGAGGATCGCCTGGATGCCCGAGCGATTCTGGTCGGAGTCCGCGCCGCCGTCGAAGCCGAGCAGGCTGTCGATTTCGTCCTGGTTGAGAACGCGGGCGGATTCGCGTCCCGAGACGTTGGTCATCAGGTCGGTTTCGGCGGCGTCGCCGCCACCGAGCATCGCTTCCCACTCGGCGGAGACGTCCTCGGCCTTGCCGTCGCCGGGTTCGTCGGCCATGGCCTCCCATTCGGCCATCAGGGCTTCCTCGTCGCCGGCGCTGCGTCCCTTGTCCTCGGCCATGCCGTCTCTCCGTTCACCCCGCTGGGCGGATCACTGCACCAGAACGTCCTGGAACAGGACGTC
>QKGW01000475.1 GCA_003250275.1 Alphaproteobacteria bacterium | reverse complement strand
ATGCGGATGGGATCAGGCCTGGCGGCGACGCCGCAGCCCGAAGGCACCCATGCCGACGATCGCCGAACCGAACAGGCCGAGAGCGGCCGGAAGCGGCGTCGGAGCGACGCGGATGTTGTCGAATTCGAACGAGTTGGAAGTGGTGATGAAGCGGACCTGGTCGAAGACCGCGCCGCTGAAGTTGGCGTAGGCGACCGCCGAACCGTTATCCGAAACACCGGCGAGACCGGCGATGGTGCTACCGCTGAAGGACTGGACCAACCCGCCGTCGTTCCAGAACTCGATCGTGTTGTAGCTGTCGATGGTGCCCCACAGCAGGCCGAGGGAGGTCGCCGACTTGTCGAGGAAGAGCGAGTAGCCGCTCATCTCGCGGGTGATGAAACCGTAGTTGCCGGTGCCGACGGAAATCGGCAGCACGTGCACCCCACCGGAATCGCTGGTGGCGTAGCCGACGCCGGACACCCAGGTGCCGAGAGCATCGGTGCCGACGGAGAAGTCTTCGAGGAGCGAGCCAGCGCTCGGATCATCGACAATGCCGGAAGTCGCGGAAGCCGTCATCGCTTGAGCCGGAGCCGCGAGAACGGCCACCAACGGAAGGGCAGCGAGAGCTGCAAACACCTTGTTCATCACGTTTCTCCTTAAATTTTTGGTCCGTTCGCAAGAAACCTGGCTCCTCATGAGCAACGATCGTGCCATCTCAATAACATGCTGATATTAATGTATTTTTCTTCTGGCCTGGAGGTCATCTGTAAAAATTTCCGACACCCGATATGCAACCGCCTCGCATTTGCATATTCCAGGAAACCCGCGGAAAACTGCGCTTTTTCGCCGATCCGGCGCGCCACGGCGGAAAGACGGCGGAATCCGACTCGGGCAGGCTTGTAAAGAAATCCCGAAGGACGCGGTTTCCGCGGCCGCGCGCGCTCACCCGGCCCGACCGGCGCGGGGGTGCTGGAAGCCGAAAATGGCGGAGAGGGTCGAGGGCGCCCGGCGGAATCCCGCCGGGCGCCCCAGCGCGGATCAGGCCCGTGCGCGGCGCGGGCGTCGCAGGTTCGCCACCGCGAGGATGAGCAGTCCGGAGGCGAACAGGGCGAGTGCGCCGGGAACCGGCGCCTCGATGCGCGTGACGTCGACGTCGAGTGCGGCGTCGCTGCGCGTTGCGTTGACCCGCGCCACCTGAACGGGGGCTGCGAGACCGCTTTGGCGGCGCGGCAGGGCCACGCCCGGAGTCGCGTCCGGAGCGATGGTCTGCGGCGCCGCCGCGGGGGTCAGGCGGGCGATCGGGTCGATGGCCGCGACCCGGTCCTCGGGGCGCGCCTGGGCGTCGGGCGACGCGACGAGGCTCAACGCCATCGCCGCCAGACCGAACGCCGGGACTTTCCAGTGTGAAGAATTCCGCATCGCTGTTTCTCCACGTTCTCAGGGTACGACCTACTCTCTCGGAAGGGCCCGGTTCCCGGGGACGTTGGTCCGACCAGGAACCGCCATTTCCGCAGCAAATCATGTGCCACGACTGGCGTTTCGCTGATTTCTTGTATTATTTTAATTCGTTGCAAGGAATTCCGGTTTCCCCACCCGGCGTCCGTGACGCGGCGCGGCGGCGGCGATTGCACAGGGGGCCATCAGGGTGGCTTGTTTTTAATCAGAACCCGGACCTACCCGCGAACGCCCGGCTTCGGTGTGCAGGTCATTGCATCCCAAGGGTCGCGTGCCTAGGTGTAAGGCGTTCGCTTGCCGGCCTAAAGGGTTCCATTCAAACGTCGTTTCGACACTGTCCTCGAGGAGATTTCGTGCAATCTCTCGTCGTCAAATGGGGGCTACAAATCTAGACTAGGATAAGTCTGTCGCCATGGCAGGGCACTCCTGCCGGCAAGCTTCTCCGCGCCCGAACTTGGGCCGTCATAGTAGGGTATGATGATTCGGTTTTCCGGATGCTGTCGGGGAGTTGGCGAATGTTCGATTCGTGGACCGAGACCGATGCACGAATCTTCGGCTATCTGATCTGTGCCGCCGCTTACGCGATGGCGACCTTCGCCGCTGCGCGAAGCCGTTTGCCATGGCCGCGCAAGCAGGCGATGGCCGTCGCGTGCGCGCTGACCGCGATCTGGTCCGGCGCGCTCGCCCTCGCCCACTCCGCGCCGGTCGCCGGGATCGCGGCCGCGCTCGCCGAAACCGCCCGCTCGATCGCGTGGCTGATGTTCTTTTTCGTCTCGCTCGGCACCTCGGCGGGGTTCTGGCGGCGTCTCAATCTCCAGAACGGCGGGCGTGCGCGCGCCTGGGGCCTTCTCGCGCTGCTCACCGTCACCGGCTTCGGCGTCCTCATCGGCACCGGTTTCGGCCCGAGCGCGCTGATCGGCTTCTGGCAGATCGCGGTGGCGATCGGCACCCTTCTCCTGCTCGAAAACCTGCTGCGCAACAGCGACGAACGCACCCGCGGCCGGGTGCAGCTGATTTCGCTCGGCGTCGGCCTCCTGGTGGTCTACGACCTCTTCTTCTATGCGAGCCTGCTCGGCAGCACCCGCATCGACCCGCTGTTCATCACCGCGCGCGGTTGGGTGACCGGGGTCGGCGCGCTGTTCATCATCGGCGGGCTGGTGGGCGGCAACGCCTGGCGCGGCGAGGTCACGCTCTCGCGCACCGTGGTATTCCATTCGGCGGCGCTGATCGGCTCGGGCTTCTACCTCGTCACCACCTCGGTCGCGGGCGAGTTCCTCCGCCTCCACTCGGGCAGCTGGGGCCCGGCGTTCGAGATCGCCTTCCTCGTCGCCGCGCTGGTGATCCTCGTGGTGCTGCTCGAATCCGCCTCGGTGCGCGCGCGGCTTTCGGTGTTCATCTCCAAGCACTTCTTCCGCCTCAAGTACGACTACCGCGCGGTCTGGCTCGACTTCATCGGCAAGATGGGCGACCGCGACGCGCGCGAGAACCTGCATCTGCGCACCCTGCAGGCGGTGGCGGGCGCGCTCGACTGCCGCTCCGGCACGCTCTGGGCGTTGCAGCAGCCGACCTCCGCCTACGTGCCGATGGCGATGATGAACGTCACCGAAGGCCATCACCCGATCCTCGGCGTCGAGGACGACCTGCCGCGCTACATGCTCGACACCACCTGGATCGTCGACGTCCGCCAGTGCCGGGAGGACCCCGGCTTCTACGGCGGCCTCGCGATCCCGCAATGGCTTGCCGAGCTCGACGACGCCAACCTCGCGTGGATCGTCGTGCCGCTGATCCACAACCACACCCTCGAAGCGTTCATCGCCCTCTCGCCACCGCCCGACGGCCGCCGGTCGCTCGGCTGGGAGGACTTCGACCTGCTCAAGACCGTGGGCGCGCAGGCGGCCTCCTACCTCGCCGAGGAACGCGCCTCGCGCGAACTCGTCGACGCGCAGAAGTTCGCCGACATCAACCGCCGCTTCGCCTTCGTCATGCACGACATCAAGAACGTCGTCGGCCAGATGCAGCTGCTTCGGCAGAACGCCGAACGCTACGGCGACAACCCGGAATTCCAGAAGGACATGGTCGAAGCGGTGGGCAACGCCGCCGAACGCCTGCGCGGGATGCTCGCGCAGCTCTCCGCCGACCCGCGCGCCGAAAACAAGAGCGGCGACGGACCGCGCGAGGTGCCGGTGGGTCCGGTGGTCGCCCACGTCGTCGAGCGCTGGCGCAACGCCTTCCCGCGGCTCGCGGTCGCTCCGGGCAGCGACGACATCCGCGCGATCGGCACCGAGACCGGCATCGTCACCGTGCTCGACCACCTGATCCAGAACGCCGTCGAAGCGGTGGACGAGACCGGCTCGATCCGTATCACGATGTCGCGCACCGCGTCCGAGTGCGTCATCGAGGTGATCGACGACGGCCCCGGAATGACGCCCCAGTTCATCTGCGACCACCTGTTCCAGCCCCTCGGCACGAGCAAGCCCAACGGCTCCGGCATCGGCGCGTTCCAGGCACTCAAGACGGTGCGCGAAATGGGCGGCCGGCTCGACGTCGACAGCAATTTCGGCCACGGCACGACGATGCGCGTGATCCTGCGCGCCGCGCCGCCGGCGCCTCCCACCAGCGAAGAGTTCCGACATGCCAGTAACGTCACCTGAATTGCCCAAGCTTCTGATCGTCGAGGACGACCCGACGCTCCGCAAGCAGCTGCAATGGGCGCTGATGGAGCATCCGCTGGTGTTCGCCGAGGACCGCCCCACCGCGCTCGCGGCGGCACGCAAGGAGGAGCCGCCGGTGGTGATCCTCGACCTCGGCCTGCCGCCCGACCCGGGCGGGGTGAGCGTCGGGCTCGACACCCTGCGCGCGATCCTCGCGCACAAGCCGACCACCAAGGTGATCGTCTCCTCGGGTAACTCGGACCGCGCCAACGCGCTCGAGGCGATCCGCTCCGGCGCCTACGACTTCTACCCGAAGCCGGTCGACCAGGACGTGCTCAAGGTGATCATCGGGCGGGCGTGGAACAGCTTCCAGCTCGAGGAAGAGATCATCCAGCTGCGCAACCGGATGGGGACCGACAACTCCTTCTTCGGCGTGGTCAGCGCCTCGCCCGCGATGCAGAAGGCCTGCAGCCTCGCCGAGCGGGTGGCGAGTTCCAACGTGTCGGTGGTGATCACCGGCGAGACCGGCACCGGCAAGGACATGATGGCGCGCGCGATCCACGCCGCGAGCGCGCGCGCCGATGGCCCGTTCATCGCGATCAACTGCGCCGCGATCCCGCAGAGCCTTCTCGAAAGCGAACTCTTCGGCCACGAGAAGGGCGCGTTCACCGGCGCGCACGCCCAGGTCGTCGGCAAGGTCGAGCAGGCGCACAAGGGCACCCTGTTCCTCGACGAGATCGGCGACATGCCGCTGATGCTCCAGGCCAAGCTGCTGCGCTTCCTGCAGGACCGCATGGTCGAACGGATCGGCGGGCGCAAGCCGATCCCGGTCGACGTGCGGGTGCTCGCCGCGACCAACCAGGATCTCGCGCAGATGATGAAGGACGGCACCTTCCGCGAGGACCTCTACTTCCGCCTCAACGAGGTCGCGATCGCGATTCCGCCCCTGCGCGAACGCCCCGGCGACGCGGTCCTGATCGCCACCCACCTGCTCTCCAAGGCGCAGGCGACGATCGGCAAGGCGGTCAAGGGGTTCACCCGCGAGGCGCTCGAATGCATCGAGGCCTACCCCTGGCCCGGCAACGTGCGCGAGCTCGAAAACCGCATCAAGCGCGCGGTGGTGATGTCGGAACAGGGCTACATCTCGATCGCCGACCTCGATCTCGAATGCGCCGCGCCGCAGTGCCCGCAGGACAACCTGCCGACGCTCAAGCAGGTGCGCGAGGACGCCGAACGCGAGCTCCTTACCCGTACCCTCGCGCTCACCGGCAACAACATCCAGGAGGCCTCGCGTCTTCTGGGCGTCAGCCGGCCGACGCTCTACGCGCTGATGAAGACCCTCAACTTCGGCAAATCGGCGAACTAGGCCCTGCCCGATCGCTCCTCCGCACTTGACTTCCTCTGTGGTTTCGCCACGCTGAAGGCATGGATACGATCAGCGAATTCCGGCACCGGCTTTACCGCCTGCTGACGAGCAATTCGCCCGAAGTCCGGCGCGCGCCCCCGGACTTCGGGGGCGTATCCGCCTTTGCCGCCGTCCTCGGCGGCCCGGCGATCTCCTGACGGCGCATTCCCCGATTTCCGAATTCGTTACCGCACGGCTGCGCCG
>QKGW01000215.1 GCA_003250275.1 Alphaproteobacteria bacterium | reverse complement strand
CTCGGTCGCGCGCGCGGTCTGGTTGGCGAGGTTCTTCACCTCGCCCGCGACCACCGCGAAGCCCTTGCCCGCCTCGCCCGCGCGCGCCGCCTCGATCGTGGCGTTGAGCGCGAGGAGATTGGTCTGGCTGGCGATATCCTGGATCAGCTTGGCGACCTCGCCGATGCGGCCGCCCGCGGCGGTCAGCGCGTTCATCGCGGATTCCACCGCGCGCGACTGGTCGACCGCGCCGCGCGCCACTGCGGTGGCGTCGGCAAGGCGGGCGGAGATTTCCTCAATCGAGGAAGAGAGCTGTTCGGTGGCGGCGGCGACCGCGTTGGCGTTGGCGGTCGCCTGTTCGGCGGCGGCGGCGACGGTGCTGGCGCGGCCGGTGGTCTCGCCCGCAACTTCGACGACGTGCGCCGCGCCGGTCTTCACCGTGTCGAGCGCCGCGCCGACGGCGCCGAGGGTCTGCTCGACGTGGGCGTCGAAGGCGTGGATCAGGGCGTCGAGCTTGTGCTCGCGTTCGGTCAGGCGCGCCTTGGTGAGTTCCGAATAGACCGAAACCGAGAGGTCCATGTCGAGGAACACCGCGCGCGTCACCGCCTGCACCAGCGCGCGCCGGCGGGCGCTGCGATGCCTGGCGGAGGCGTCGATGGCGGCGAGCAGGTGGTCGAGCACCAGCGAATAGCCGCCGATGTACCAGCGCGGTTCGAGGCCGATCTTGGCGTGGGCCGCGCCCACCGCCATCACTCCGGCCATGAACGCATCGTCGAAGCTGCCCTTGAACAGGTTGGCCCAGTGGTTCTCCTGCCCCTGCTTGAGGCGCTCGATCTGCTCCGGCCCGGAGAACATCTTGGCGAGTTCGGGGAAGGTTTGCAGGTGTGCGTAGAACGCATCGAGCGCCGGGCGCACTCCGGGGCGCACGATTGGCCAGGCCTCGCGCAGGTGGGCCGCGGTGGCGGCGTCGATGTGCAGGAATTTCAGACGGGTGTCGCGATCGGTATCGAAGGCCGGCATGGATAGGCAGTCCTCAAGGGTAAGGTCGCGCGAGGCGACCGGTCGACTTTTTTAGATTAACGCGAATGCTGCCCTATTCCCCCGCAAGGTCAATCGGAATGTATCGAGCAAATCAGCGAAAGACGTGACTTTCATCACACTTTCACCCAAATACAACGCGCCCCGAGGGAACTCCCTACGGGGCGCGCGCAAGAGTTGCCGCTAGGCGGATCAGTCGATGCGGCCGAGCGCCTTGGCGAGGGTCATGTAGATCCGCCCGATGTCCGAACCGGTGAGCACCGCGGTGAGCACGTCGGACCGGTCGGACCGCCGCACCCGCGCGGTGAGCGCCTCGAACTCCGAGAGATAACGCGTGACGAAGCCGCGGAACTCGGCGTCCTGCTCGAAACGGTCCTTGATGTCCTGCACCTGGGTCTTGGTGAGCGAGCGCGCGAGGTGACGCAGGAACGCGCCCTGGTCGCCTCTGTGGTAACGCTTCCACAGGTCCTCTTCGACCGCGGGCTGGAACGCGCGGGTGACGTCCACCGAGATCGCCTGGAGGCGTTCGATCACCTGCGCCGCGTCCTTGAGGAAGAGGTCGGTCTCGACGTCGGCCTTCTGGGCTTCGAGATCGCGCACCCGCGCCTCGGTATCCTCCGACACCGAGAGGATCGTCTTGGTCTTCTGTTCGAGGAGCGCCGCGAGCTTGTGCGCGCGGGTTTCGAGGAGGTCGCCGGTGGTCGCCATGTCGGCGGCCTTCTGGCGCACCGTGTCGATCAGGGTCTTGACCTTCTCCACCGTGACGTCGGCGCTGCCCGCGAGATCGGTGGCCTGGGCGCGGAAGGATTCGCGCGCCTCGCCGATCTGCTGGTTGATCCGCGTCGTCGTTGCGGCGACCTGGTCGATGGTCTCCTTGAGGCGCGCGCCCGCCACCGTCACCTGGGCGGAGCTGCGGCCCGCGGTATCGTCGAAGTCGCGCGCGATCTGGTGCAGCGCGTCGCCGAGGGAACGCACGCGGCTCGACGCCTCGTCGGTGTTCTTGAGGAACTCGACCGAGCGCTCGCGCAGCGCGCCGCCGAACGCGGTGAGCGCCTTTTGCGCCTCGCCCGCGACGCGCCCGACCTGCTCGGACTGCTTACCGAGGGTCGCGCCGACGTCCTCGATCTGGCCGCGCGCGGTGTCGGTGGTCTGGCGGATCTCCGCGGCGCGCTGGCTGATGCCGTCCATCGCGCCGGCGAGGCGGTCGACCGATCCCTCGGAGGCCGTCTGCGCCTGGGCGATCTGGGACATCAGCTTGTCGCCCGCCGCGGCGGTGCGCGCCGCCGCTTCCTCGGCAGCCTCGCCGACGTCGCGTCCGCGCTGGCGGAAGGTCTCGCCCACGGTTTCGAGCTCGAAGCCGACCTTGGAGGTGGCGGCGATCAGCTCGTTGGTGGACTGGCGCATGGTGTCGCTGATGCCGCGGATGCGCTCCATCACCTCGTTGGCGGTCTCGTTGAGGTGGCGGCTCTGCTGGCTCAGCGACGCCTCGCCGAGGCGCGACTGGGTGGCGACGAGCTGCACCACGTCGGCGAGTTCGTCGGCCTGCTTGCGCAGCGAATCGCGGATCGTCTCGGCGATCGCGCCCGCCTTGTCGGCGTCGCGGTTGATCTCGGCGGCGTAGTCCTTGAGCAGCGCGCCGGTCTCCTGGCCGCGCGCCTGGATGCCGTCGATCGCGGTGCCGAGCGTCTTGCAGCGGGCTTCGAGGGTCTGCGCGGCGTTCGCGCTCTCCGCGCCGATCGCGCGGGCGAGGTCCTGGAACACTTGGCTGTGCTCGCCGAAGCGCGCCACCGCCGCACCGATGCGCTCGTCCGCCTGATCGCTCGATTCCAGCAGATCCTGCGCCTTGCGCTGGAACGCGTCGCCGACCGCGCGCAGCCGTGCCATCGCCGAATCCGACGCGGTGGCGAGTTCGCGGGACTGCATTTCGAGGCCTTCCTCGACGATCTTGACGCGGTCGAGCACGGTCTCGGTGATTTGGTTGAGCTGCGCCGCCTGCTTGCCGAGGCTGCCGGTGATCCGCCCGGTCTGCTCCGAGAGGGTCTCCGAAGCCTGCAGCAGGTCGGTTTCCTGCTTGCGGAACAGCGCCTCGAGCGCGGCAACGCGGTCGGAGAGCGCCGCCGCGATCACGTCGACGCGCTCCGCCGAGCGGGCGGCGGCGGCGTCGAGACGTTCGGCGTGGGATTGCAGCGTCTGGGTCATCCGCTCGGCGTGGCCGCGCGTGGTCTCGCCGGCGCGGGCGAGAGTTTCCTCCTGCTTGCGGGTCTCGCGCGACATCGCCTCCGAGGTCGCACGCAGGGTCTGCGTCGCCTCCGCCATCGCCTCGGACTGGCCGCTCAGAATCGCTTCGAGGGTCGCGCCGACCGAACGGGTCTCGTCGGACACCGCCTTGAGCCCGCGCGCCTCCTTGGCGAGCTCCCCGGCGGTGGCGCGGGTGCGCTCGGTGGCGGCCTCGGCGGTGGTCGCGAGTTCGCCGACGTGGCGGCCGAAAATCTCCACCGCCTGCGCGGTGTCGGTCTCGATCCGCGTCGCCGCGCCCGCGAGATCCTCGGTGTGGCGCAGCAGCAGCGCGCGCACCGTGTCGACCTGCTGCACCGCGCGGTGCGAGGCGTCGTTGAGGTCCTGCGCCTGGGCGCGCAGGGAGTCCGAAATCGCCCGCACCCGCGCCTCGTGCGCGCCTGTCGGATAGGCGATCTGGCGCATCAGCGCGCGCAGTTCGGCGACCTCGCGCTCGAAGCGCTTGCCACGGTCGAGGTAGGCGACGACCAGCCAGATCAGCGCCACCGGCAAGGCGACGCCCGCCGAGAACGCCGCGAGTTCCCACGGGATCAGGCTGGAGGAACCGGACAGCGTCGGCATCCCCGACTGATAGAGCGACACCCCGACCACCGAGAGCCACACGCCCGACGCGAGGATGCCGATATAGGCGGGCCACGGTTGCGACGGCGCGGGCGGCGGCAGCGGATCGAGATCGGCCGCGGGCGGCTCGGGCGCGGCGGCACGCAACGGCTCGGCCACCGGCGCGGGCGGCGCCTCGGCTTCCGGCGGCGGCGCAGCCGGCGCTTCCGGCGGCGTCGCTTCGGGCGTCGCTTCGGCTGGCATCGCCTCGTCGGCGTCGGTGTGCGTGGTGCTCATGACTTCCCCCGTGACTCGCAAACGAGCCTCCACTCGAACACCACCGGGAGGCGAAGTCAACGCGTTATCATCCCCCCGCGCGCACCCCGCCGCGAGCAGATTTCTTCTTTTCAAATCAGCCGCATGGATACAGAATGCCAAAATCAGGACGGCGCATCCGGAGCCGCTCCGTCCGGCGTCGCCGCAACCTCCGACGATGAAAGGCGTTTCCCCGATGCCCGATAGCGATGAAATCGGCTGGATCATCGGTGGCGTGCTGGTGCTCGCCGCACTCGCCGCCGCGGCCTTCATCACCCTCGGCGGCTCGCAGCGCTGGCTCGCCTTCGCCGACCAGCGCCGCCGCAGCCAGGCCGAGGCCAAGCGCCACGTGCTGCGCTCCGCGCGCGGCAACCGCAAGGATGCCGGGCAGGCCGCCGCGCTCTCCTGGCTGGTGCAGAACCGCATCGATCTCGAACGCCAGGACCTCTCGGAGATGATGCTCGACGGCGTCAACGCCGAGAACGCCAACCTCGCCGGTCTGTCGTTCGCCCGCTCCTCGCTCAAGCGGGCGCGGATGGCGCGCGCCAAGCTCAACGGCGCCGACCTCTCGGGCGCCGCCCTTCACGACGCCAACCTCCCGGGCGCCAACCTGCGCGGCGCCGACCTCACCGACGCGGTGATGCCGCGCGCCACCGTCGCCGAGGGCGACCTCGCGGAAATCCGCGGCGTCCGCCTCTCCGCGAGCGAGGCGAAGTTCTGGGACTGCGACTTCACCGGCGCGATCCTCGAGGACGCGGTGCTGGAGCACGCCGAGTTCACCGGCGCGGTGATGACCGGCTGCAACCTCAACCGCGCCGCCCTCGGCTACGCCGCGCTCGACGGCGTATCGATGCAGCGCGCGCTCCTGAACGGCGCACACCTCGATTCCGCGACGCTGCAGAAGGCCGACCTGCGCAAGGTGCAGATGATCGAGGCCAACCTCGCCAACGCCGATTTCGAGAACGCCAACCTCACCTGGGTCCACGCCGAGGGCGCGGACTTCTCCTACGCCCACCTCGCGGGCGCGCTGCTCGCGGGCGCGACGCTCACCGGCGCGGAAATGGTCGGCGCGGTGCTCGACGGCACCGACCTCACCGGCGCCGACCTCACCGGCGTGCGCAACCTCGACCCCGAACAGCTCGCGGCGGCGTTCTACCGCGGCGCCGAGGACCCCGAGACCGAACGCCGCAACCAGCCGCTCCTGCCCTACGGCTACGAGCTGCCGCCGCTGCGCAAGGCCGACCCCGGCTATTAACGCAACACCCGGAACTCCGCCGCCGCCCTGAGCGGCGCGCGCCCGAGCCGCCCCGGCTCGCGCGCCACCGCGCCGTAGCGGAAGGCGTCGGCGGCGTGGCTGGTCCAGTCGTGCAGCGGCGTCGGCTTGTAATCGCGGGTCTTGCCGTTCCAGGCGCGGCGGTACTGGGTGAGGGCTTCGAGCCCGCGCGCGCAGGCCTCGGCGTCGAACCAGCACTGCCGCAACATGGCGCGCGCCGCCTCGATGCCGTCGGCGAGGCTTTGCGCCGGGGCGACCTCG
>QKGW01000260.1 GCA_003250275.1 Alphaproteobacteria bacterium | reverse complement strand
GGCGGGGAGGTCGCGGAACACCGGGTGCGGCGCGCCGCTCTCGGTGAGGATCAGGTCGTTCCAGCCCATGTGCGGGATCTTGCGGCCCGGCAGGTCGGCGAGGCGCTCGACCCAGCCCGGCACCCAGCCGAGGCCGGGATGGACGCCGTGCTCGCGGCCTTCCTCGGCGAGGAGCTGCATCCCGACGCAGATGCCGAAGAACGGGCGGCCGTCGCGCGTCACCGCGGCTTCGAGGGCTTCGATCAGCCCCGGCCGCGCGCCGAGACCGGCGCGGCAATCGCCGAACGCGCCGACGCCGGGCAGAACGATGCGGTCGGCGCGGCGGATCGCCGCCGCGTCGTCGGTGACGAGGATGGTCTGGCCGGTGCCGGCTTCGCCCGCGGCGCGCTCGAACGCCTTGGCGGCGGATCGGAGGTTGCCCGAGCCGTAATCGACGATCGCGACGGTCCGGCTCATTGCGCGCCGGCCTCGAGCGATCCGCCGAGCACACCCTTGGTCGAGGGCACCGCCGACGCGGCGCGCGGGTCCACCTCGACGGCGGCGCGCAACGCGCGCGCAAGCGCCTTGAAGCACGCCTCGACGATGTGGTGGGTGTTGCTGCCGTACATCGACTCCATATGCAAAGTCGCACCGCAGGTCTGCGCGAACGCCTGGAACCACTCGCGGAACAGCTCGGTTTCCATGGTGCCGAGCTTCTGCGCCGGCAGCGCCACGCGCCAGACCAGATAGGGGCGGTTGGAGAGGTCGATGGCGCAGCGTGCCAGGGTCTCGTCCATCGGGATCAGGGCGTCGCCGTAACGGCGGATGCCGACGCGGCCGCCGAGCGCCTGCGCGATCGCCGAACCGATCGCGAGACCGGTGTCCTCGGTGACGTGATGATCGTCAATGTGAGTGTCGCCCTTGGCGCGCACGGTAAGGTCGATGAGGCTGTGCCGGGACAACTGTTCCAGCATATGGTCGAGGAACCCGACGCCGGTGCTGACGTCGTAGACGCCGGTGCCGTCCAGATCGACCTTGACGGAGATCGCGGTTTCGCGCGTTACCCGCTCGACCGTTCCGATTCTCATGCCTTCCTCCTGCCGTGCGGAAATCGCCACGCAACGCCATCATTCGTCCGTATAGGTGTATTACAGGATTGGCGAGAGCGACGCAAATCCTCGCTCCGGCGATGATTTCCACTAAACGGAAACGCGAACAAATTTCCGCAGCAACGACTTGTTAGACGTTGACAAGCGAGAAAAAACGCACGTACGTATGCAGTCTCGAACCTTCGCTACAGAGTTGCCTAAGATGATCGAACGCCGCATCCCCAAAAATGTCGTCACCGAGAACGGCCCGGATCCGAGAACGGCCCGGATCCGATCGACGTCCACGTCGGTCAGCGCATCCGCTTGCGGCGCAACCTCGTCGGCATGACTCAGGAACAGCTCGCGTCCGCCGTCGGCGTGACCTTCCAGCAGATCCAGAAGTACGAGCGCGGCTTTAACCGCGTCAGCGCGAGCCGCCTGTACGACATCGGCAACGTGCTCTCGGTGCCGATCAGCTTTTTCTTCCAGGACGTCTCTGCCCAGGTGGCGGAGGACCGCTACGGCTCGCTGCCGGAAACCTTCGAGGCCGGCACCCAGGCCCACCTCGCCGAGGACGAAGCCTTCGAGGACGATCCGCTGTCGCGTACCGAGACCCTCGAGC
>QKGW01000327.1 GCA_003250275.1 Alphaproteobacteria bacterium | reverse complement strand
GCGGTTTCCCAATCGGTCAGCGCGGCGAACAGCTCGGGATGCAACGACTGGCCGGACGAGCCGATCAGGCAGTGCGGCGGCCAGATGCAGAGCGGATAGTTGCCCTGAACCTCGAGCTGGCGCACGTAGCGCAGTGAGCGCTCGCGGTGTTTCGGGTCGCGCGGCTGCCAAGCGCCGGCTTCGATGTCGCGCGTGGTGATGATAGTGAACGGGGCCGGGGATTCGCCCGCGGCATCGCGCCACCACGCCGGATGCGCGATGTCGACGGTGTGGTGCGCATCCATCGTCGCGTGAATCGCATCGAGACGCGGCCCGGCGCTCCGGATGAAACGCGCGAGGCGGTTCATGTCGTCGTAGGCGCCGGGGATCGCGAGCGCGCCATTGCACGGGCCGTCGCAGAAGTCCTGCTGAGCGTCGACGATCAGAAGATGCAGGCTCATGGCGTTGATCTCTCGCGCAAGGGAAACATGAGCGAAGGGTGCGGCATCGTGCGGCGAAACGCAAGACGCGCTGCCGCGGTGGTGCGTACGGACAGAGGAAAACGTTTTGGCTCAAATGCTTGGCCGCGCCCGTCCGGCCACACCCGTTCCTATTCATAATATAAATTATGCGACTTTCAGAGTGATGGGTGCCGGATATACGGACACGGGCGGTTCCCTGCCGTACGAGCCGAAGCGCCTCCCCCGAAACGCCCAAATCCATCGAAGTGCGTGGTCCATCGTCTCTGCGGGCGCATTCGTGCTTGATCCCCCAGCGCGACAGGCCGATATCTTCCGCGCCGGATCCTCTCGGGAACGCTGATGAACCTTCCACAAATTCTCACCGACTACGGCTACCTCGGCGTCTTCATCGGAACGCTGATGGAAGGCGAAACCGTGCTCCTCCTCGCCGGCTTCGCGGCGCATCAGGGCTACCTGGTGCTCGGGCTGGTGATCGCCGTCGCCTTCGTCGGCGGCACGCTCGGCGACCAGATCGCCTTCTTTCTCGGACGCCGTTACGGCAACCGCCTGATCCACCGCTTTCCCAAGCTCGCCGCCCACAAGCCCAAGGTCGACCGCCTCATCCATCGCCATCAGGTGCCGTTGATCATGGGCGTCCGCTTCCTTTACGGAATGCGTATCGCCGGCCCGATCCTCATCGGCACCAGCCACGTCAAGGCGTGGAGATTCATGGTGTTCAACATGATCGGCGCGGCGATCTGGGCGACGGTGATCACCACCATCGGCTACGTTTTCGGCCAGACCGTCACCGTGGTGCTCAAGGATATTCACGGATACGAAAAAACCGTGCTTTTCTCGGTCATCGGCGTCGTGGCACTTTTGACCGTGGCCCGTTGGTTGTACGGTCGTTGGCGCGGCTGAGCCGCCCCTCACCTCAGGTTCCAGGATTTTGCCGATGTCTTCCCCGGTTTCCCTCGATCATCTCGCCGACATCATGGCGCTGCTGCGCGATCGCGAGCGCGGCTGCCCGTGGGACGTGGAGCAGACCTTCGCGTCGATTGCGCCGCACACCGTCGAGGAAGCCTACGAAGTCCTCTCCGCCATCGACGACGGCGAACCGGATGCGATCAAGGACGAACTCGGCGATCTGTTGCTGCAGGTGGTGTTCCACGCCCGCATCGCCGAGGAATCCGCGCTCTTTGCCCTCCCCGACGTGATCGCGGCGATCTGCGACAAGCTCGTGCGCCGGCATCCGCATGTGTTCGGCGAACAGAAGGTGAAGGATTCCCGCGATCAGCTGGTCAACTGGGAGAATGTGAAGGAAGGCGAGCGCAACGGCGGCGCCCCGGTTTCGGCGCTCGACGGCGTTGCCAAGGCCCTGCCCGCGCTGCTGCGCGCCGCCAAATTGCAGAAGCGCGCCGCGCGCGTCGGCTTCGACTGGACCGACCCGATCGACGTCTTTGCGAAGATCCACGAGGAGATCGAGGAAATCGCAACCGAAGTGCGCGCCGCCGCTCCGAAGGATCGCCTCGAGGACGAGATCGGCGACGTGCTGTTCGCGGTCGCCAACCTCGCGCGTAAGCTCGACGTCGACCCCGAACAGGCGCTCCGCCGCACCAACGACAAGTTCGAAAGCCGCTTCCATTTCATCGAGCAGGAACTTGAAAAGGCGGGAAAGCCGATCAAGGAATCCTCCCTGGACGAGATGGAGGAGCTGTGGCAGAAAGCGAAGGGACGCGAACGCACCGGAGTGCCCTCATGATCCGCCGCCTGCCCCGTCTACTTGCCGCCCTGTTGCTGGTGGCGGCGTTGCCCGTCCTCTCCTCCTGCTACGTTCCGGATGAATTCCGGGCCGAAATCCGGATCGCGCGCAACGGCGATTTCTCCCTGGATTACAAGGGTGTGCTGACCTGGGCGCCGCTCTACAAGGAGATCGTCTCGGGCAAGGTTTCGGGTGCGGAAGCGCAGGAAAAGATCGAGCTGATCCGCCGCGACCTCCAGCGCGACGACCAGTTCACCAGCATCCGCTCGATGGGACGCGGACAGTTCGCCGTCACCTACCACCGCACCGGCAATTTCGTCGCCAATCCCGGCATGGTCACGTTCGTCCGCCGCAACTCGCGCATTCTCAGCATCGACGCCCGCCCCGACGGCTCGGTAAAGGTGTTCGTGGAAACCCCGAACATGGACAAGGCGCGTCCGCTCGCCGAGGCCGGACTGCTGGTGCGCGGCTCGCTGCGGGTGATTTCCAACATGCGGGTGGTCGGCACGCCGAACGTCACGGCGTCCTACAAGGACCCCGACGACAACTGGTCGGTCTACGATTGGGAACTCGACGGCACGCGCCCCGCCTATCCCGAGATCGACTTCCGCCGCTGACGCTCAGAGTTCGAGGGCGATGCGGACGTCGTCCCAGGTTTCCGCGTCGGGCGCGATGAGCAGCGCGTCGGCGCCGTGGAAGATCGGCGCATAGGGCTTGCCCGAAAGCAGGCGTACGTAACCGCCCGCCTCCTCCACCATCAGCACGCCAGCGGCGTGATCCCACGGGTTGAGCAGCTTGAACAGGCGGAAATCGAGCCGCCCGTCGGCGAGCGCCATGTAGTCCTGCGCGGCGCTGCCCTGCTGGGTGATCCCGGCGAAGAGATGATGCTTGCGCTCGGCCATGCGCCGGGTGATGCAGCCGGTGAGCGCTTCGAGAGGCCGCCCGGCGCGCGGCCGGACGTGCAGACGGCGGCCGTCGCACCATGCCCCCGCGCCGATCGCCGAGGAATACATGCTGCGGGTCAGGGGGTCGTAGATCCACCCGGCGACGGTGCGGCGGTGCTGCACCAGGGCGACGATGATACCGAACGCCGGCAGGCCGCGGGTGAAGTTGGCGGTGCCGTCGATCGGGTCGATGATCCATACCGGATCGTCGGTATCGAGAACGCGGCGGGTCGAAGGATCCTGGAACACCGCCTCCTCGCCAAGGATCAGAGATCCCGGCAGGAGGTCGCTGAGGCGGCCGGAGAGGAACACCTCGGCTTCGAGGTCGGCGATGGTGACGAGGTCGTTCTCGTGGGTCTTGATCGAGACCGCGTCGTCGTCGAGGCAGCGGAAGCGCGGGCAGACGAACTGGTCCGCCGCCTGGCGGAGGATCGCGCCGACCCGCTCGAAGTCCACCTCACTCATCGGCCCCGCCGTTCCTGCGCCGCATCACCTCCCAGCGGGCGATATCGTCGGCCGAGAGGCGCACGGTGAGCCGCACGCCGTCGTCCCCGTCCTCGCGCTCGACCACGTCGCCGCGTTCGTAGAGCCACGAAATCCCGCGGCCGTCGTCGTGCCCGAGGGTGACGGAGATTTCGCGGTGCATCGCACTCAGGCGGGTGTCGATGGCGCGCAGAAGGTCGTCGACGCCGTCGCCGGTCTGCGCCGAGACCGCTACCAGGCCGTTCGCGCGCGCGGAACGGGCGCGCCAGTAGGCGAGGCTTTCGCTGTCGAGGCAGTCGATCTTGTTGGCGACTTCGAGCCCCGCGGCGCGCAGGCTTTCCTCGTCGATGCCGAGGTCGCCGAGCACCGCCACCACGTCGTCGTGCTGGGCGTCGGTATCTGGGTGCGAGATGTCGCGCACATGGACGACGAGATCGGCCTCCAGCACCTCTTCGAGAGTCGCACGGAAGGCGGCGATCAGTTCGGTCGGCAGGTCGGAGACGAAGCCCACGGTGTCGGAGAGGATGATCTGGCGGCCCGACGGTAGGGTGACGCGGCGCATCGTCGGATCGAGGGTGGCGAACAGCATGTCCTCGGCGAACACCGTCGCGCGGGTCAGCCGGTTGAACAGCGTCGATTTTCCAGCGTTGGTGTAGCCGACGAGCGCAACCACCGGAAAAGGCACGCGTTTGCGCGCGGCGCGGTGCAGCGTGCGGGTGCGCTTGACCTCTTCGAGTTCGGCCTTGAGGCGGGCGATGCGCTCACCGATCAGGCGGCGGTCGATTTCGATCTGGGTTTCGCCGGGGCCGCCGACGAAGCCCAGGCCGCCGCGCTGGCGTTCGAGGTGGGTCCAGCTCCGCACCAGGCGGCTGCGCTGGTAGGACAGGTGCGCGAGCTCGACCTGCAGCGTGCCTTCACGGGTGCGGGCGCGTTCGCCGAAGATTTCGAGGATCAGCGCGGTGCGGTCGATCACCTTGCAATCCAGCGCCTTTTCGAGATTGCGCTGCTGGATCGGCGTGAGGTGGGTATCGAACACCGCCAGCCCGGCCTCGTTCTCGGCAATGATCGCCTTGAGGCCTTCGATCGCGCCCTCGCCGATCAAAGTGGCCGGGCGCGGGCGCGAAACCGGCACGATCTCCGCGCCAACGACGTCGACCGACATCGCGCGCGTCAATCCCACCGCTTCGTCGAGGCGGGCGGCGGGAGCACGGGAACTGGCAGCGCCCTCGCGCGCACGCACCGTCTTGAGGAACGGGGTTACGACGATGGTCCGCGCGGGCGCGGCGGCCGGGTTGGTTGGTGTCATGGTACTCGGGGCCGGCACGAAGCTCAGGCGCCCTCTTCTTCCTTTCCGGGCTCGAACAGCTGGATCGGCTGGGCCGGCATCACGGTCGAGATCGCGTGCTTGTAGACCAGCTGCGTATGGCCATCCCGACGCAGCAGCATCGAGAAATTATCGAACCAGGTGACGATCCCCTGGAGCTTGACGCCGTTGACGAGGAACACCGTGACCGGCGCCTTGTTCTTGCGGATGTGATTGAGGAAAACGTCCTGGACGTTCTGGCTTCGTTCGGACGACATTTTTTTGGTCCCCTTGTTGTTATTATCCGGACGCCGGATGCCACTCCGGCCCGTATTGGACTTAGGTATTGTCGCCCCGAATGTCGATCCATCCGCACAAACCCGGCAACGCGCGGCAATCGCGGACCACGGCGGCGGGGGCCGTCGCCATGGCGGGCGGGTCCCCTTCCCCGCTCCACACGAATACCGAAGCGCAGCCCGCGGCATGTCCGGCTTCGACGTCCACGGGGCTGTCCCCAACAAACCAGATATCCCGCCCCGGAGCAAGGCCCGCCCGTTCGAGGAAAGCCAAAACCGCGTCGGGCGCCGGTTTGTCGCGCGCGAGCTCGCCCGCGCCGAAGACGGCATCGAAATATGGCTCCCACCCGAGATGCGCAACCTCGCGATGGAGATATCGCGCGGTCTTGTTGCTCACCACCGCGAGCCGCACCTCCGCCTCACGGAAGCGCTTGAGCACCGCCTCTGCACCGGGCAGCGGCGTGAGCATCGCGATGTGGGCGCGTTCGAGCTCGG
>QKGW01000196.1 GCA_003250275.1 Alphaproteobacteria bacterium | reverse complement strand
AGCACGAAGATCACCAGCGCGACCGCGAGCGGGAACCAGCCGCCGTGCAGGATCTTGCCGGCGTTGGCGAAGAAGAACGCGAGATCCATCACCAGGAACAGCGCGATCATCAGCTTCACCAGCGGGTTCTTCCAGCCCCACAGCCGCACCATCACCAGCCCGGCGAGAATGGTGTCGATGGTCATGCTGCCGGTGACCGCGACGCCGTAGGCCGAGGCGAGGTTCGAGGAACTGCCGAAGCCGACCACCAGCGCCACCACGAACACCAGCAGCCCCCAGTTGACGAACGGCAGATAGATCTGGCCGCGCTCTTTCTCAGAAGTGTGGACGATGTTCATGCGCGGCAGGAAGCCGAGCTGGATCGCCTGCTGGGTGAGCGAGAACGCGCCCGAGATCACCGCCTGGCTTGCGATCACGGTGGCGAAGGTGGCGAGGAAGAGCAGCGGCATCCGCCCCCAGGCGGGCGCCATCAGGAAGAACGGGTTCTCGATCGCCTCGGGGCGGGCGAGCAGCAGCGCGCCCTGGCCGAGGTAGTTGATCATCAGCGCGGGCAACACCACCAGGGACCACGCGACGCGGATCGGCCAGCGCCCGAAGTGCCCCATGTCGGCGTAAAGCGCCTCCGCGCCGGTGACGACGAGCACCACCGAGCCGAGGGTGAGGAAGCCGAGCACGCGGTTCTCGACGAGAAAGGCGACGGCGTAATAGGGATTGAGCGCGACGAGCACGCGGGGATGAAGGTGGATGTTGTGCAGGCCCATCGCCAGCAGGCAGGAGAACCACACCAGCATCACCGGCCCGAACAGCACCCCGACGGTCGCGGTGCCCTTGCTCTGCAACGAGAACAGGCCGACGAGAATCGCCACGGTGATCGGCACCACGTAGGCGTCGAGATCGGGCGCGACCACGGTCAGCCCCTCGATCGCCGAAAGCACCGAGATCGCCGGGGTGATCATCGAATCGCCGTAGAACAGCGCGGCGGCGAAGATCCCGAGCGCGCCGACCGTCGCCACCAGACGCGGCGACGCGCCCTGGGCGCGGGTGAGCAGCGCGAGCAGCGCGAGCGAGCCGCCCTCGCCGCGGTTGTCGGCGCGCATGATCACCACGACGTACTTGATCGACACCACACCGATCAGCGCCCAGAACACCAGCGACAGCACGCCGAACACGTGCGGCGCGTCGATCGGCAGCGGGTGCGGCCCGGCGAACGCCTCCTTGATCGCGTAAAGCGGGCTGGTACCGATGTCGCCGAAGACCACGCCGAGCGCGGCGACGAACAGCGCGCCGAAGGCGGAGCGGTGTTGCGGGGTTTCGGAGGCGGCTTCGGCGTCGGCGGCGGCGGTCACGGCAGGGTCCGCATCAGAGGAAAACTGCGGCGGACGATACTCCTCGGGACACGCCGAAGCCAGTGGCAGACGTGCCCTAATCCCGCCTCATCATTGAAGATTTTGGCAGCCGCGCGAAATTCTCAAGACCCTGCGTCAACCTCCCCGCGGGTCACCCCCGCACCGGAGCCGGATCGAAGACCCGGTAGGCGAGGAGTTTCAGCTGGTCGGTGAGGAGGAACCACGCCACCGCGTAAACCCAGACGAACGCCGCCCAGCCCCAGCCGAGCGGGGCCATGAACACGCCGTAGACCGCGATCAGGGTCGCGGCGATCTGGGTGCCGACCACCGCGAGCACGAGGATCCGCG
>QKGW01000179.1 GCA_003250275.1 Alphaproteobacteria bacterium | reverse complement strand
GGGGTGCGGCCGCGATCCAGGCGCTCTCCGAACGGACCATCCGCGCCACCGAAGCCGAGACCGACGCCCTGCGCGCGGCGGGCGACGACGTACGCAGCGTGGAACTGATGCTCGCACGCATGGAAGTGGCCGACATCGGCTTCGCCCGCGACCCCGACGCCGCGCGCGAGGCGTTCGGCGCCGCCCGTGCCGAGGCGGTACGCTACGGCACCGCCGCCCGCGCGCAGGTACCGGGTCACGCGGCGGCGGCGGATGCGCTCGCCGCGCGCATCGGCGAACTCGGCGACACCTTCGCCGCCGCCACCGACGCCCGCACCCGCATCGGTCTCGGCGATGGCGACGGCCTGCGCGGCGGGATGCGCGAGGCGGCGCAGACGATCGAAACCGAGCTCACCCAGTGGCCCAACGTCGCGGCGATCACCGCGAAGATGAGCACCCTCCGCCGCTACGAGCAGTCCTTCCTCGTCACCGCCTCGGCGGACGATTCCGGACGCCTGCGCAAGACCGTCAACGAACTCGACTTCGCGATTTCCGCCGGGCCGTTCGGCGCCGACACGCGGACCAAGCTCGGCTCCGCGCTCAAGGACTACGGCAAGGCGATGCGCGCCTACGTCGAGGCGATCACCCAGCGCGCGGAGGCCGACGCCGCCCTCGCCCAGAGCTTCGACGCCACCCGCGGCGAGGCCCGCGCGCTGCTCGACGCGGTCGGCCGCGACCTTGCCGGCGCGCGCACCCGCGTCGCCGCCGTGCGCGCCCGCACCGCCCGCATCCTGATGGCGGTGGGCACCGTCGGCATCGTCCTCTTCGCCGTGCTCGCGATCGCGATCGCGCGGTCGATCCACACCCCGATCGCCGACATCCGCGGCGCGATGAACGCCCTCGCCGCGGGCGACAGGAGCGTGCGCATCCCCGGCCTCGCGCGGCGCGACGAGATCGGCGCGATGGCGCGCTCGATCGCGGTGTTCAAGCAGACCGCGCACGAGATCGAGGAGATGCGCGCGCAGGAGCAGGTCACCAAGGAGGCCGCCGAGCGCGACCGCCGCGAAACCCTCAAGCGCATGGCCGATTCGTTCGAGAACACCGTGCGGCGCGTCGCCCACGCGGTGCACGCGAGCGCCGAGCGCATCGCCGTCGACGCGGGCGGCCTCGCGCGCGACAGCGAAACCACTCGCCAGCAGGGTGAGGACATGGCCACCACCATCGGCTACGCCGCCGACAGCATGAACCGCGTCGTCGGCTCCTCCGACGAACTCCTGCGCACGGTCGAATCGGTGGACCGCCGCCTTGAGGAATCCGGCGATTCGATCCGCCGCGCCCTCGACGGCGCGGAGGCGACGAGCGGCCGCGTCAAGGCGCTGTCCGACGCCGCCCACGGCATCGGCAAGGTGGTCGAGCTGATCGCCGAAATCGCCGACAAGACCAACCTCCTCGCCCTCAACGCCACGATCGAGGCGGCGCGCGCGGGCGAGGCCGGCAAGGGCTTCGCCGTCGTCGCCGACGAGGTCAAGCAGCTCGCCCAGCAGACCCGCCGCGCCACCGCCGAAATCGACG
The DNA here is from genome assembly GCA_003250275.1 of Alphaproteobacteria bacterium. Classification (GTDB taxonomy): domain Bacteria; phylum Pseudomonadota; class Alphaproteobacteria; order Rhodospirillales; family Rhodospirillaceae; genus Oleispirillum. The sequence goes on along the minus strand of QKGW01000179.1, from coordinate 4,195 downwards.
GGCAGGTCAAGACGATCCAGACCGACATCGAGGGCGCGGTCGAGGCGATCTCGGGGATCTGCGCCGACGTCGCCGACATCGAGGGCCTCGCGCGCAACCTCACCGAAGCGGTGCGGCAGCAGACCGCCGCCTCCGCCGAAATCCGCAGCCACGTCGCCGCCGCCGCCGACGGCACCGACGCGGTGTCCGACCGCCTCGGCGCGATGACCCGCGCGATCTCCGCCGCCTCGGCCTCCGCCGACGGCGTGGTCGCCACCGTCGCCGAACTCACCGAGCAGTCGCGCCGCCTGGAAGCGGAACTCGACGGCTTCATCGGCCGCATCCACGCGCTTTAACGCTTTGGTGACCGGGCCGGGCGTAGGCTCCCGCATCGCCTCAGGAGAGACCCGATGCGCATCCTGCTTCCGGCCCTGTTCGCCGCCTTCGTGCTCGCCGCCCCGGCCTTCGCCGCCGAGCCGGGGACGCCATTCCGCACCACCGCCGCCAAGAGCGCGGTGCCGGTGCAGCCGCGCCTCGGCACCTTCGCGCCGCGCAAGGGCGCGAAGGCCGACAAGCCGCAGTCGCAAAAGCTCCACCGCCTGCCGAGCGGGCAGACGGTGAAGCAGGCGACGAAGAAGTAGATTTTAGAGGCTGTGCAGCAGGCGCAGCCCGATGCCGAGCATCATCACCGCCGTCACCGCATTGACGATCCGCCAGGTCGCGGGCGTCGCGAGCTTGCGCGACAGGCTCGCCGCGCCGAGGCCGAGGCCGAAGAACCAGATCACGCTGACGCTCACCGCGCCCGCCGCGAACGCCGGGCGCGCCGACGCCGGGAACTGCGCCGCGACGCCGCCGATCAGGAGCATCGCGTCGAGGTAGGCGTGCGGGTTCAGAAGGCTGACCGCGAGCGCGCCGCCGATCACCGCGCGCCGTCCGCGCACCGCCGCGCCGGTGCCGAGCGCCGCATTGTCGGGGCCGATCGCGCGCCACGCCGCGAGCACGCCGTAGACGATCACGAACACGCCGCCCAACGCCCCCATCAGCCGCGACATCCCCGGATGCGCGTTGAGCGCCACCCCGGCGCCCGCGACGCCGAGCCCGATCAGGAGCGCGTCGCACGCCGAACACACCGCCGCCGTGGTGATCGGATAATCGCGCCGCAGCCCCTGGCCGAGCACGAAGGCGTTCTGCGCGCCGATCGCGGCGATCAGGCTCGCGGAGAGCAGCAGTCCGGCGGCATAGGCGGAGACGAAGGCGGTCATCGGAGGTCCTCCAGGGCGGTCTTGGTTGGGGCGGAAATCCGCCCGGAGGACAAGATGGGCTCGCCTTCGTCATAAGTTGAGCGTAAAATCATTCATCATCATGAATTTCGCTAATGGTGGAAGATGCTCGATTCCCGTTGTCTCGAAGCACTTGCGTCGGTCATCCGCCTCGGCAGCTTCGAACGTGCCGCCGAGGACCTGGGGCTCACCCAATCGGCGGTTTCGCAGCGCATCAAGCGCCTCGAATCGCAATTCGGCGAGCCCCTGCTGGTGCGCTCGAAGCCGGTGGTGGCGACCAGCGCGGGCGACCGGGTGTTCCAATACATCCTCAACGCCCGGCTGATGGAGCGCGACCTCCGTGTCGACACCGGCGCGGCCGCCGCGGTTTTCGAGCGGGTGCGCATCGCGGTCAACGCCGACAGCCTCGCGACCTGGTTCGCCGACGTCCCCGCCCGGTTGTTCCGCCGCTTCGGCCTGCTCTCGGACCTCGTGCTCGACGATGAAACCCGCACCCTCGACGTGCTGAAATCCGGCCACGTGCTCGCGAGCGTCGGCACCCGCGCCGACACCGTGCAGGGGTTGAAAGCCTATCGCCTCGGCGCGGTCACCTACTTCCCCGTCGCGTCGCCCGAGTTCGTCGACCGCTTCTTCCCCGACGGCGTCAACGTCGCGGCGCTCCGGCGCGCGCCCGCGGTGATCTACGGCCGCCACGACGAACTCCACCACCTCTTCCTCGAAAAGCACTACCGGATCGGACCGGGCGACTTCCCCCACCACGTCCTGCCCTCGTCGGAGGGCTTCGTCGTCGCCGCGCGGCAGGGCATCGCCTACGCGCTTTGCGCCGAGCCGCAGGTACGCGCGCTGGTCGCCAACGGCACGCTGATGCGGATTTCTCCCCACGCGATCACCCGCCGCCTGGTTCTCCACCGGCGCGAGCGCGGCCCGGAAATCCTCGACGCGGTGGTCGCGGAGATCCGCGCCGCCGCGCGCGAAACCCTGGCGCCGCACCCCTCGCACCCGGATGGAGAAAACCCGCCCGGACGGGCGGGCTTCGGGTGAATTCCTCTTGTCCGAGCTTGGCGAACGTGTCACACAGTTGAAGCAAGGGCTCACGTGCGCCACATGTGGCGGACGCGAGCGAACATCCACAATACGAGGGGCGCGCTTGGCCGCTCCGCGATGAGAAGGTACGACGACGATGGCGACTGGAACCGTGAAATGGTTCAACACCACCAAGGGCTTCGGCTTCATCCAGCCGGATGAAGGCGGCAAGGACGCATTTGTGCACATTTCGGCGGTGGAACGCGCCGGTCTGCGCAGCCTGAATGACGGCCAGCGCCTCTCCTACGAGCTGGTCGCCGGCCGCGGCGGCCGCGAAGCGGCGGAAAACCTCGTTATCCTCGACAACTAAAGTTGCGGGTTTCGTGAAACGGGGAGCCCGGCTCCCCGTTTTTTGTTTGCCCGAAATCCGGTCAGAATTTCACAAAACTTGCACAATATTTCTACATGTAGTGTTTGTTGCCGATTTATGGCGCAAAATTTTGATGCGGAGCCCCCAGGATTGCTGTACCTTTAGGTCCAGGTTGGTTGACACTCGGTCAAGGAGGTTTCCGCCGATGTGGGTTGCCCGATCCGGGTACATCGAAACGCCACTCGCCGCATTCGCCGGAACCAGGCCCGGTCGCCGCCGCGCCGCCTCCACCGCCAGCCGTTCGCGTACATCCCGGATATCTCTCGAAGCCTCCCGCCCCCTGGACGGGAGGCTTCGCGCATCCGGACCGTTTCCCCGCGCGCAAAGGACCGTAGCCCATGGGTAAGCCGCAACGCAGCCGCAAGATCTCGCCGACCGCGATGCACGGATTCGATAACGTTCAACCGCTTTCGCCATCCGATTCCTGCTGGAGCCCGCTCGACGACGATCGCCGCGATCAGAGCTTCCGCCGCCATGTCCGGCCGTACAACGAGAACCAACGCCTCCTGATGGAGAGCATCGAGACCCACCCGATCACCTTCGCCCTCGGGCCGGCGGGCACCGGCAAGACCTATCTCGCCATTGCCGCCGCGTGCGAAGCCTTCGAGGACGGGCGCGTCGCGCGCATCCTGCTCTCGCGCCCCGCGGTCGAGGCGGGCGAGAACCTCGGCTATCTCCCCGGCGGGCTGGAGGACAAGCTGCAACCCTACCTGAGGCCGCTCTACGACGCGCTCAACGACCGCCTCGGCGCGCGCAAGCTCAAGGCGTTGATGGGCGACGGCTCGATCGAGATCGCGCCGGTGGCGTTCATGCGCGGGCGCACCCTCAACAACGCATTCATCATCGTCGACGAGGCGCAGAACTGCACCTACGGGCAGATCAAGATGCTGCTCACCCGCCTCGGCTGGCACTCGACGATGGTGATCACCGGCGACCCCGACCAATCGGACCTTCTCCCCGGAATGTCGGGCCTGATCGACGTCGCACACCGCCTCGAACCGGTGGACGGCATCGCCCAGGTGCGCCTGACCGACGCGGACGTGGTGCGTCACCCCCTGGTGGCGAGCATGATCCCGTACCTATAATCGAGGGAAGCGAACGGCCTCCCGCGCGCGTGCGGGAGGCCCCTCCGACGGAGGCCCCCGATGATGAACAGCAGAATGCCGCGCCACGTCCAAACTCAGCACGCGATCGAAACCCGCGGTGCCGGGCTCTATCCCTTCGGCGGCAGCATCGACCGCTGGCTGCGCGAGATCGGCGCGAGCATGGGCCTCGTCACAGTGTTCTGCCGCCACACCTCCGCCTCGCTGACGATCCAGGAAAACGCCGACCCCGACGTGCTGCGCGACCTCGCCGAGGCGTTCGCCCGCCTCGCCCCCGAGGACGCGCCGTGGTACCGCCACCGCGAGGAAGGGCCGGACGACATGCCCGGCCACATCCGCACCGCGCTCACCGACGTCTCGCTCGCGATCCCGGTGGCCGA
>QKGW01000515.1 GCA_003250275.1 Alphaproteobacteria bacterium | reverse complement strand
GCGCTTGAGGGCGACGGCAAGGTCGAGGACTACGTCGGCGGCTGGTCCGACTACCGCCGCCAGCGCAAGGCTCCGGCCGCCGCGGCGGCGAAACCGGCGGACAAGCCGAAGCCGCGCGCCGACGCGCCGCGCAAACCCGCGAAGCTTTCCTACAAGGATCAGCGCGAGTGGGAACAGCTACCCGCGCGGATTGAGGCGCTGGAGGCCGAGCAGGCGAAGCTCGAAGCCAAACTCGCCGATCCCAATCTCTTCGCCCGCGATCCGGGGGCGTTCGCCGCCGCCACCGACCGCCTCGGCGCGATCGCCGAGGAGCGCACCGCCGCAGAGGATCGCTGGCTCGAACTCGAACTGCTGCGCGAGGAATTGTCGAGTTGAACGCCGCGCTCGCCCTGGTGACCGCCGACGGCGCGGTGGCGATGGAAACCTCCGCCGCGCCGCTGCCGTGGTGGAGCGTGACCAAGACGCTGACCGCCGCAGCGGCGCTGCGCCTCGCCGAGACCGGCCGCCTCGATCTCGACAAGCGCCAGCGCGGCTCCGCCTTCACCCTGCGTCAGTTGCTCGGCCACCGCGCCGGATTGCCGGACTACGGCTGCCTGCCCGAATACCACGCGGCGGTAGCGGCGGGGGAGGCTCCCTGGCCGGAGGACGATCTCCTCGCCCGTGTCGGGCCGCCGTGGTTCGCGCCGGGCAGGGGGTGGGGCTATTCCAACGTCGGCTACCTGCTGGTGCGCCGCGCGATCGCGGCGGCGCACGGTGGCGATTTCGGCGCGGCGCTCGCGGCGCTCGTGCTCGCGCCGCTTGGCGTTTCGGCGAGTCTCGCGGTTGCGCCGGGCGACGTGCCGGGTCAGCCCGGCTACCATCCCGGCTGGGTCTATCCCGGCTGCCTCGTCGGCACCGCTGCCGAGGCGGCGCGCGCGGTGCACGGCATCCTCGCCGGCGGCCTGCTGCGCGCCGACTCGCGCGAACGGATGCGCCGCTTCCACGCGGTCGGCGGACCCGACGGGATCTGGCTCACCCGTGGTTACGGACTCGGGCTGATGCAGGGCACTCTGCGCGCCGGGCGGATGCGCGCGCCGGTCTACGTCGAAGGGCACGGCGCGGGCGGGCCGGGCAGCGTCGGCGCGGTGTTCCACCACCCCGAAAGCGGCCGCACCGCCGCGGCGTTCCTCGTGGGGGAGGGCGACGCCGAACTCGCGGCGCTTCGCCTGCTCAGTCCTTCAGGGATTTGAGGTATTCGACGATCGCGCCGCGATCGTTGGGGCGCGGCACCCGGGTGATCATGTAGGTGCGCACCGAGCGGCGGCCGACGGCGTCGCGCAGGAAGTTGACCGGGTCCGCGATGTAGGCGTCGAGGTTCGCGTCGGTCCACACCAGCCCGCTCGCGGCGGCGTCGCGGAAATCGTCGCCGTATTTGCCGTAGGCGTCGTCGTGCATCGCGGGTGCGCCGGCGATTCCCCAGAGGTTGGGTCCGATTTTCGAGTGCCCGCCCTTGTCGAAGGTATGGCAGGCGACGCAGCTTCGGAGCGCGCGCGGCGCGTCGTCGGCGCGGGCCGTCGCCGCAGTGGCGAGCACCGCGAAAAATAACGCGGCGGCACAGCGATTTGCCTGGAACATCGGCAGGTCTCCCGGCGTTGATCTGGACGAGACTGGCAGGAACGCGGCGGGGACAATCCCATGATCCGCCGGAGGGCGCAACCCCGGCGGCCGCGTTCTTTCCGCGCGGTGGCGAAAACCGCCGATGTTTGTGAAGCCGGTCTCATAACCAAGCGCGCTAAGGGGGCTTGCGATTTTTGTACTATGTTGTATATTTATCGCGTCGGTGCCACCCCATGGGCCGACCTACCCGGTGTGCAAGGGAGCAGCCGGGTCAAGTCTCGGAATTCATGTTGCTCGATGGAGGATATGATGACTCTGAACTTTATCGCCAGCCTTCGCCACGGCCTTACCTAGACCCGCTCGCGTCGATGCCTTCCGGCCGCGTTCCGCTTTTTGGCGCGCCCGGAGGAGGAATGGGGCTGCTGCCCCCGGAAAAAGCGTCCATCCTTTAGGTTCGAGGAGCTTTTGCAATGACGACGTTCAGTGTACCGGCGATTTCCGACGAAGGCGGTCTGCAAGGATATTTGCGCGCGATCCGCGCGTTTCCGGTGCTGCCGGCCGATGAGGAATACATGCTCTCGCGCCGTTTCACCGACCACGGCGACGTTGAAGCCGCTCACAAGCTGGTGACCAGCCACCTGCGTCTGGTGGCGAAGATCGCGATGGGCTACCGCCACTACGGTCTGCCGGTCGCCGATTTGATCTCCGAAGGCAACGTCGGCCTGATGCGCGCGGTGAAGAAGTACGATCCGGAGCGCGGGTTCCGTCTCTCCACCTACGCGATGTGGTGGATCAAGGCGGCGATCAACGAATACATCCTCAACAGCTGGTCGATGGTGAAGATCGGCACCGTCGCGGCGCAGAAGAAGCTGTTCTTCAACCTCCGCCGCGCCAAAGCCGCGCTCGGCCGCTATGAGGACGGCGACCTCGCGCCCGAGGACGTGCAGACGATCGCGAAGGATCTCGGCGTGCCGGAGCACGAGGTGGTGACGATGAACCGCCGCCTCTCGAAGCCGGACGCGACCCTGAACGCGCCGGTGGGCGAGGACGGCGGCATGGAGCGCATCGAGCTGCTCGTCGACCGCCGCCCGAACCAGGAGGAAATCCTCACGGCGCAGCAGGAGACCGACCTCGGCCACCGCTTGATCGCCGACGCGATGCGCGACCTGAGCCCGCGCGAGGCGGACATCATCCGTCTGCGCCGCCTCCAGGCCGAGCCGATGACCCTCGAGGATATCGGCAAGTCCTACGGCATCAGCCGCGAGCGCGTGCGCCAGATCGAGAACCGCGCGTTCGACAAGCTCTCGCGCGCGATCAAGGAGGCGTCCACCCGCCTCGGGCACGATCGCCCCGAGCCGGCGCTGTTCCTCCCCTGAGAGATTTTGCAAAATCCCTGACGAACCCGGCCTTCTGGCCGGGTTTTTCTTTGCGTTATCGGAGGATGCGGGGTTCGTTCGAGTCTGGTAATATGTGGATCGATATACGAACCCGCGCGGGAGACATGCACATGAAGCTGGTTACGGCGATCATCAAACCCTTCAAGCTCGACGACGTGCGCGCCGCGCTCACGCCCCTCGGGGTCGAGGGCATGACGGTGACCGAGGTCAAGGGTTTCGGCCGTCAGAAAGGCCAGACCGAGATTTATCGGGGCGCCGAATACGTGGTGAACTTCCTGCCCAAGGTGAAGATCGAGATCGCGGTGCCCGACGGCCTCGCCGACGGCGTCGTCGAGGCGATCACCAACGCCGCGCGTACCGGCAAGATCGGCGACGGCAAGGTGTTCGTCGCCGAGGTCGGGCGGGTGGTGCGCATCCGTACCGGCGAGACCGATACCGAAGCCCTGTAGAATTTCGTCCATTCCCACCCTGCGCGCGGGCCGAAAACGCTTCGGCCCGCGCGTTGCATTTGGGGTGATCAAAATTCGGGCGGCCATTGTTGCGGCAAATGCCGAAAATCCAGGCACGTTCGTGCGGGCAACGCGTCGGTCATACCCTTCATCATCCCCACGCTCCGAGGTTTTCCATGAGACTTCGAGGGCTGTCCCCGGTGGCACGCCCTTTGTATTAGCAATCCGCCCCGCGTCGGCGGGGATGCTGGTCGGCGGCGCGAGAACCGCCCGGATTTTTGTGGAGAACCAAACCAAATGAAGCTCGTCACGGCAGTCATCAAGCCATTCAAACTCGACGACGTCCGCGAAGCGCTGATCCCGCTCGGGGTGCAGGGCCTTACGGTGAGCGAAGTGAAGGGGTTCGGCCGTCAGAAGGGTCAGACCGAGATCTATCGCGGCGCCGAGTACGTGGTCAGCTTTCTGCCCAAGGTGAAGATCGAGGTCGCGGTTCCCGCCGATCTCGTCGACTCCGTGGTCGACACCATCGTTGCGGCGGCCAAGACCGGCAAGATCGGCGACGGCAAGGTGTTCATTACCGACATCGCCAAGGTGGTGCGCATCCGCACCGGCGAAACCAACGCCGAAGCGCTGTGATTCAAGGATTATTCGATATGAGCAAGGGTAAGTTCGCGGCGCTTTCCGCCGCCCTTGCGGTCCTCGCTTGGGTCGATCCGGCCCTCGCCCAGACCGCGGAGCCCGCCGCCGAGGCGGCGGCCGAAGTCACCCTCGACACCGGCGATACCGCGTGGATGCTGATCTCCTCGGTCCTCGTGCTGCTGATGACCGTGCCCGGCCTCGCGCTGTTCTACGGCGGTCTGGTGCGTCAGAAGAACGTCCTCACCGTGCTGATGCAGTGCCTGTTCGCCACCGGTATGCTTTCGGTGCTGTGGGTGATCGCGGGTTACAGCCTCGCCTTCACCGAGGGCAATCCGTTCATCGGCAGCCTCGACCGTCTGATGCTCTCGGGCATCGGCCCCGACACCCTCTCCGGCACGATCCCGGAAATGGTGTTCGTGATGTTCCAGTGCACCTTCGCGGTGATCACCCCGGCGCTGATCATCGGCGGCCCGGCGGACCGCATGAAGTTCTCCGCGATGATGCTCTTCCTCGGCATCTGGATGATCGTCGTCTACGTGCCGGTCGCGCACATGGTCTGGGGTCCGGGCGGCTACCTCGGCGGCGAGGGCGTGCTCGACTTCGCCGGCGGCACCGTGGTGCACATCAACGCTGCGGTCGCGGGTCTCGTCGCCACCCTGATGGTCGGCAAGCGCGAGGGTCTCGGCACCGAGAACATGGCGCCGCACAACCTCACCCTGACGATGATCGGCGCTTCGCTGCTGTGGGTCGGCTGGTTCGGCTTCAACGCCGGTTCGGCGCTCACCTCGGGCGGTCTCGCGGGCTACGCGATGATCAACACCCACGTCGCCACCGCCGCCGCGGTCGTCGCCTGGGCGCTCGCCGAGTGGATCACCCGCGGCAAGCCGAGCCTCCTCGGCGGCGCGTCGGGCGCGGTCGCCGGTCTCGTCGCGATCACCCCGGCCTGCGGCTTCGTCTCGGTGTCGGGCGCGCTCGTGATCGGCATCGCCGCCGGCGTGATCTGCTTCTGGGGCTGCACCGGGCTCAAGTCGATGTTCGGCTACGACGACGCGCTCGACGTCTGGGGCGTGCATGGTCTCGGCGGCGTCGTCGGCGCGGTGCTGACCGGCGTGTTCGCCACCTCTTTCGTGGGCGGCAAGTCCGGCCTCGTCGACGGCAACGCCGCGCAGGTCGTCACCCAGGTCGAGGGCATCGTCCTCACCATCGTGTGGTCGGCGGTCGGCAGCTTCGTCATCCTCAAGATCGTCGACATGATCGTCGGCTTGCGCGTGAGCCAGCAGGTGGAGCGCGAAGGCCTCGATCTCGCCCTTCACGGCGAAACCGTCGTGCACTGATCGCGCGCGGCAATTCCATCGGGCGGCGCCGGAGAGCGATCTTCGGCGCCGTTTCTTTTTTGTGGCGTGAGTGCAGGTTATTTCAGCAACTTAGGCATTATGCGCACGAATTGAGCAGAATTTCTCCGCGCGGTCCACTCGGGTATTCCAAAGATACTCTAAGCCACTGTGCAATCCCATGTTATGGCGGTATTTTTTCGGTAATCTCGCGTGTGGCACGAGGCTTGTATTACAGCCCTGCGAACGGCCTGTGGGGCTGTGCTGTTTTGCGGCGAATGAGCCGCGATCGAATTGGAGGGAGAACGGATGAAGCTTGTCACAGCGATCATCAA
>QKGW01000399.1 GCA_003250275.1 Alphaproteobacteria bacterium | reverse complement strand
CAGATCCGCATTCGCACTCGCCGTCTGAAGGGTGGTCATGCCTTCGACATGGGGATGAGGTTGCGCCGCTACACCGGCGGCTGGGTGTTGGCGTCTTCCTCGGGTTCGCCGAAGGCGATGCTGCACGGCAGCACCCCGGCCCACACCGGCAGACCGTAGTCGTCGGGGTCGTCGACCGGGCCGCCCTCGCGCGCCTTGGCCGAGGCCTCGGCGATCGGGAAGGCGAGGATCATCGTGCCGCGCAGTTCGGGTTCGCTCGGCTTGCGGATTTCCGCCCAGCGGCCGGGGGAGAGGCGCTCCACCGACTGCTTGAGAACCTCCATCCGTTCCGCCTCGCCGGTGACCTCGCGGGGGCGGGCGTAGATCACCACCGAGCGGTAGTTCATCGAGTGGTGGAACGCCGAGCGCGCCATCACCAGGCCGTCGAGCAGGGCGACGGTGAGGCAGGCCTCCTGGCCGTCGAGCAGCGCCTTGAACAGGGCGTTGTGGCGCGAGCCGTGCACGAACAGCTCGTCGCCGATGCGCCAGTAGTAGATCGGCTGCGCGCGCACCGCGCCCTCGACCAGCGCGCTGATCACGGTGGTGTAGGCATCGTCGAGAATCGCGTTGATCACCTCGCGCGAGTACGACGCGCGGCGGCTCAGCCGCTGGAGGGTGTTGCGCGGCGTCTGCACGATCGGCGGGGACTTGGGCGGGGTGGCGTCGTTCATCGCGGTTCCTTTGTGCGGGGGCTCTCTCAGGCGTCGCCGAAGCCGAAGGTTTTGGTAACGTAGTCGATGTCCTTGTCGCCGCGCCCGGAGAGGTTGACGAGGATGGTCTTCCCCGGCAGCGAAGGGGCGATCTTCATGGCATAGGCAACCGCATGGGCGCTTTCAAGCGCGGGGATGATGCCCTCCATCCGCGACAGCGCGAAGAACGCGTCGAGCGCTTCCTTGTCGTCGGCGGTGGCGTAGGTCGCCCGGCCCGAGGCCTTGAGGGCGCAGTGCTCGGGGCCGACGCCGGGGTAGTCGAGGCCGCTCGCGACCGAATGCACCGCCGAGGGCTCGCCCTTTTCGTTTTGCAGCAGCAGGCACTTGAAGCCGTGGATCATGCCTTCGGTGCCGTAGCTCATCGTCGCGGCGTGCTCGCCCGGCGTCGGGCCGTGGCCGAGCGGTTCGACGCCGTGGAGCTCCACCTCCTCGTCGTCGACGAAGCCCATGAAGATGCCCATCGCGTTGGAGCCGCCGCCGACGCACGCGGCGACGACGTCGGGCAGTTGGCCGACGAGTTCGAGGAACTGGCCGCGCGCCTCCTCGCCGACGATCGCCTGGAAGTCGCGCACCATCTTCGGGAACGGATGCGGCCCGACCACCGAACCGATCGCGTAGATCGCGTGGTCGGCCTGTTCGAGATAGGAGACGAAGGCGGAATCGACCGCTTCCTTGAGCGTCCGCCCGCCGAAGCCGACCGGCACCACCTGCGCGCCGAGAAGCCGCATCCGCACCACGTTCGGGTGCTCCTTGGCGATGTCGACCTCGCCCATGTGGATCTCGCACTCCATGCCGAAGTAGGCGGCGGCGGTGGCGAGCGCGACGCCGTGCTGGCCCGCACCGGTCTCGGCGATCAGCTTGGTCTTGCCCATGTGCTTGGCGAGCAGGGCCTCGGCCATGCAGTGGTTGAGCTTGTGCGCGCCGGAGTGGTTCAAATCCTCGCGCTTGAGGTAGATGCGCGCGCCGCCGCAGGCGTCGGAGAGACGGCGGGCGTAGGACACCGGGGTCGGGCGGCCCTGGAAGTGCTTGCGGATGTGACGCAGCTCGGCCTGGAAGTCGGCGGCGACCGAAAGCCGTTCGTAGGCGGCGGCGATTTCGGCGAAGTGCGGTTCCAGCTGCGGCGGCAGGAAGGCTCCGCCGTAGGCGCCGAAGTAGCCGTTGGCGTCGGGAAACCGCTTTGCGTAGTGCGTCATCTTGTGCATCCCCCCGAGGTGCGTTTTCTGGTTGGCGCCCAGGTTCGCGCAGATCGGGGGAAAGCTCAAGCGACGGTCAGGAAAATTCGTAGGCGTCCATCATCAGGTTGCCGAAGGTCGCCGAGGTGTGGATGCGCTTGCCGCGTCCGCCCGCGCCGAGCGCCGCGAACAGCGGCAGGAAGTGCTCCTCGGTGGGGTGATGGAAGCGGGCGTAGGGCGCGCGGGCGCGGTAGTCGCGCAGCGCGTCGCGGTCGTCGGCTTCGATCGCGGCGTCGAGCCACTCGGCGAACGCGGCGGCGCGCGGGTCGGCTTCGTCGGCGTCGGGGGCAGACCAGTCGAGGGCGCGGAGGTTGTGGGTCGCCGAGCCGGAGGCGATGATCAGCACGCCGTCGTCGCGCAGCGGCGCGAGCGCGCGGCCGACGCGCTCGGCGTGGTCGGGGCCGAGGCGGGTCTGCACCGACACCGGCACCACCGGAATGTCGGCCTCCGGGAACATCAGCGACAGCGGCACCCAGGCGCCGTGGTCGAGGCCGCGGCCGGGGTCGACGGCGGCGTCCATCCCCACGGCGCCGAGGCGCGCGGCGATCGCTTCGGCGAGCGCGGGGTCGCCCGGCGCGGCGTAGCGGATGCGGTAGAGCGCCTCGGGGAAGCCGCCGAAGTCGTGGATCGTGCGCGGCTGCGCCGCGCCGCCGACGGTGGCGCGGTCGGTTTCCCAGTGCGCCGAGACGATCGCGATCGCGCGCGGGCGCGGCAGGGATGCGCCGTAGGTTTCGAGGAAGTGGCGCGCCGGGGTTTCGGAGATCGCGAGGGTCGGCGCGCCGTGGGAAACGAACAGGGTGGGAAGAGTGCTCATCGGTCGTGCTCCTGATTACACGACCGATGTGGGGGAGATGCGTCGTTCTCGGTAGCGCGACAAAAAGCAAAGGATTGTTGCTGGTTTCAAAACGCCTGGAAGCCTGGGTACGACGGCGAGAGGACCCGCGCAAAAGCGCGTCATCCTCGGGCTTGACCCGAGGATCCACGTCTTGCGTCTCAAAAGTCCTAAACGTCGAGGCGGTAGGTGAGCGCCTTGAGATAGTCGTTCTGCGGCAGTTTTGGGTGGATCGGGTGGTCGCGGTCGGCGCGCGCCTGGCGCAGCAGCTCGCAGCTGCGGCCCGCGTCGGCGAGTCCGGCTTCCACCGCCGCCTTGAACTGCGGCGGATGGGCGTGGTGCGAGCACGACGCCATGAAGAAGATCCCGCCCGGCGCGGTCTTGGCGGCGGCGAGGCGCGCGAGCTTGCGGTAGCCCGCGAGTCCGGCGGGGATCTTGCGGCGGTCCTTGATGAATGCGGGCGGGTCGACCACCACCACCTCGTAGCGGCAGCCGTCGTCGGCGGCGGGGTCGAGGAAATCGAACACGTCCGCTTCGATCCAGGCGCAGCGTTCGGCGACGCGGTTTTCCTCCGCCGCGCGGCGCGAGAGCGCGAGCGCGAGCGGCGAGACGTCGACCATCGTCACCGCCGCCGCGCCCGCGACGGCGGCGGGCAGGCCGAAGCCGCCCGCGTGCGAATAGAGGTCGATCACCGTTCTGCCCGGCGCGAATTCGGCGACGTGCATCCGGTTGGCGCGCTGATCGAAGAACCAGCCGGTCTTCTGCCCCTCGACGAGGTCGGCGCGGAAGGTCACCGGGCCCTCGACCACCGCCACCGGCCCGGCGAGCGGTTCGCCCCAAAGACCGGGTTCGGTGGAAACGCCCTCCTGGCGGCGCGCCGGCAGGTCGTTGCGCCAGACGATCGTCTTGGGCCGCGCGAGCGCGTGCAGCGCCGGTTCCCACAACGGCTTGAGGCGTTCCATCCCGGCGGTCGTCACCTGCACCGAGAGGACGTCGCCGTAGCGGTCGACGACGAGGCCGGGGAGATCGTCGCCCTCGGCGTGGACCCAGCGGTAATGCGGCACCGCGAAAAGCTGCTCGCGCTTTTCGAGCGCGCGGCGCAGGCGATGGAGAAAGGTATCCGCGTCCACCCGCGCGTTGGCGCCGCGCGCGAGCACGCGGGCGCACAATTCGGTGCGCGGGTTGAACATGCCGACGCCGAGCGGCTTGAGGCGCGGATCGCAGAAACGCACGAGTTCGCCCGGTTCGGCGAAGTCGAGCGCCGAGTTCCAGGCGACGTCGCCCTTGAACACCCAGGGGTGTCCGTCCTGAAAGCGGCGCGCGCCGGCGTTGGTGAGGCGGAGATCGATGGTCATCGGCGAGGCATACCGGCTCGGCGGCGGCGGCGCAAGGCTTTGCGGCGTGTAATCAAGCACACAGACGTGTGAGCGGGTTCCCAATAGACTTGGTCCATGATTTACTTGTTGAAGCGATGATGACGGGCAGGGACGCGACCGAATGCGCTTGACGTTCATTGGTTCCGGGTCGGCTTTCGCGACAATCCCCGGAAACTTTCAGAGCAACATGCTCTTCGAGACGGCGGACCCCGAGACCGGCGAAATCCGCCGGTTGCTGTTCGACTGCGGATCGGATGTGCGCTGGGGACTTGCGGCGCTCGGCTTGGGCCATGCCGACGTCGACGCGGTGTTCGTCAGCCACCTCCACGCCGATCACGTCGGCGGGCTCGAATGGCTCGGGCTCAAGACCTACTTCGTCGACCAGGGCCGCCGGGTTCCGTTGTTCGTGCCCGAACCGCTACGCAGGCCGCTGTGGGAGAACTGCCTGAAGGCGGGGATGGAACTCCTCGACTTCGGCCTCGCCGACCTCGACCAGTTGTTCGACGTGAAAGAGGTGCCGATCGAGGAGTCGTTCACCTGGATGGGGGCGCGCTTCCACATCGTGCCGCTGGTGCACCTGCGCGGCGGCGCGTACCTGATGTGGTCCTACGGCGTGTTCCTCGACACCGAGGCGGGCGGGGTGCTGCTCACGTCCGACTGCCGCTTCGAGCCCGACCGACTCGAACCCTGGTACGAGAAGTCGGCGGTGATCTTTCAGGACTGCGAAACCCTGCCGACGCCGACCGGCGCGCACGCGCACTTCCTCGAGCTTTCGACATTGCCGCCCGAGGTGCGCGCGCGGATGTGGCTCTACCACATCAACTGCACCGCGCGGCCCGATGTGGAAGGCGCGGGTTTCCTCGGCATCGTCGAGGCGGGGCAGAGCTTCGACCTCGGCACGGTCAGATGACGAGGGCGTCCGCCGGGGTGAACACCGGCACCCGCTCGCCGACGCCGCGGGCGTCCATGTAGCCCATCCGGTGCCAGCGCCCGCCGTGGGCGAGGGCGAAATCCTCCGACACCACCAACGGGCATTGCAGCACCTTGCTCTGGTCCTGCAGCCGCGCGGCGCGGTTGGCGGCCTCGCCGATCACCGTGAACTCCAGCCGGTCGGGCACGCCGATGTTGCCGTAGGTGACTTCGCCGACGTGCAGGCCGACGCCGAAGTCGATCGGTTCCTGTCCGGCATCGACGCGCTCGGCGTTGAGGCCAGCGAGGCAGGCGCGCGCCTGATTGGCTGCGGTCACCGCGCGTTCGCAGGCGTTGCGGGTCTGTTCCGGGGTTTCGGCGGGAAAGATCGCGAGCACCGCGTCGCCGATGTAGCGCAACACCTCGCCGCCGTTCGCGAGCACCGGCCCGGCGGCGCAGTCGAAGTAGCGGTTGAGTAGCGCGAGGTATTCCGCGCGCGGCAGCGAGGCCGAGAGCAGGGTCGAATTGCGCAGGTCCGAGAACCAGATCACCGCGCGGATGTCGACGCCGTCGCCGCGGCGGATCTGGCCCTTGAGGACCCGCTCGCCCGGCGTCTTGCCGAGGTAGGTGCTCATCAGCGTGCGCGCGAGC
>QKGW01000336.1 GCA_003250275.1 Alphaproteobacteria bacterium | reverse complement strand
AACGAGTCGAGGCGATCCGTTCCCGCGTCGGCGTAGGACGCCCGGCGCAACGCCGCGTCGGCGTCGAGCAACGAGAGGTTGCGGGTCGACTGGCGCTCCGCCGCCTGCGCCAGCCCGAGCGCCGAGCCCGAGGCCGGGTCCGCCCCCGACGCCGCGAACGACACGTTCTGCCCCGCGAGCGCGGTTTGCAGCACGTCCTGCTGGTCGCGCCGCCGTTCGGCGAGTTCGAGCGCGTCGCGGGATTTCTGCAACTGCGCCTGGTTGCCGAGCGCCGCGCCCTGCTGGGCGATGCGCGAGAGGCCCCCAGCGCCGAGAAGCAGCGCACCGCCGGTGAACGGATCGAGTCCCATGTCGTCGTCTCCCCTGTCTGCGGCCGCTAGAACGCGACCTCCGAAACCACCGAAAGCACCGTCGCCGGCAAGCGCGACGACCCGGTAAGGCGCACCGTCGCGCCGCCCTCCCCGTCGCGCCCGCCGCGCCAGCCGAGGAAGCGCACCACCCGCACCCCGGTCACCGCATCGGGCACCGCGTCGAGCACGGCGTCGCCGAAGCGATGCCCGCGCAGCAGGCGTCCGTTGACCGCGATCCCGGCGCTTTCGAACAGGCGGATCGCCGCCTGGGTGATGCGGTGCCGTCCGCCGACCGCGCCGTCGCCGACGGTCGCCACCGGCATCGTCTCGACCGCCCAGTCGAAGGCGAACCCGACTTCGAGGTCCGCGACCGGATAGGGCGTCGCCACCGCGCCGTCGGCCACCGTGGCCTGCCCGAGCGGCGCGCCGTCGCCGATCAAATCGACGTTCGCGCCCTCGAAATCCGCGAGGCCGGCCCAGGTCTCGGCCGGAGCGTCGGCGGAAAGCCGCACCGCGCCGTCGAGGCGGAACCCGGCATCGAGGCGTTCGACGAACCAGCGCGCCGCACCCGCGATTTCGCGCCGCACCAGGAAGTACGGCACGCCCCCGGCCACCGCGACGCGCGCGACCCGCCCGCCGGTCGCGAACAGCGTCCAGCCGGTCATCTTCTGGCTCTTGCGCGAGTTGAGCACCGCGACCGAGCCGTCCTCGCCGTTGACCACGAACAGGTGGTTGGCGCTGTCCGTCTCGTTGCCGAGGCGCGCGGCCATGTCGACCGGGCCGCGCATCAGGTGCCCGGCGAGCAGCGCGAGATCCTCGGCGCGGTAGCTCTGCGCGTCGTAGTCGTAGGCGACCTCGTAGACGGTGTTGTGCCCTCCGTCGGACGCGCGGATGAACAGCACCGAGCCGTCGATCTCGGCGGGGCGCGCGGCGGCGGCGGGCACCTCCGAGGAACGCCGGAAGGTGAACTCCGACGGCGTGACGACCGCCGCCGCGTCGCGCGCGAACAGCCCGCCCGAGGTGAACGCAAACAGGGCGTTGAGGGCATAGAGCTGCTGCACCGCGCACACCCGGTCGTTGTCGAGGGTGACTTCCACCGCCTCGTCGTCGAGCGCGTCGTCGGAGGTGGCGAAATCGAAGAAGCCGTTGGCGCGGCTGCCCCAGATCGTCTGCGGGCGGGCGCGCGACCCGCCGAAGTAGAGCCGTCCCTGGTGCAGGAACACCGAACGCGGCCAGCCGCGCGCCGCCGACCACACCGGCTCGTCGCCGTCGCCAAAGTCGTACGTCGGCAGATTCGCGAGCGCGATCTCGGCGAGCGCCCAGTCCGAATGCGAGCCCTGGCGCATCAGCTTCGCGGGCGGATGGTCGGGGTGCACCAGGATCAGGGTGTCGAGGCTCTGGGTCCAGCCGAGCGCCGCGACCTCGGCGGCGGCGTACGGCGTCGCCACCGTCGCGGCGCGGGTGGCGTCGGGGAGGAACACGTCGACCGCGTTCGCGCGCAGCACCAGCAGGTAGACCTGATCGGTGGAGAACTCGAAACGCAGCAGACGCGCCCCCTCGCCCCCTTCGGGGATTTCGGCGAAGCGCGCGAGCCCGCCGCGCAGCGACACCCCGCCGTGCGGCAACCCGAGCACGTTGGTCAGCTCCGCGCCGCCCTGGCCGTAGGCGGAGACGTCGGCGCGCGCCGCGAGGTGCGGGTCGAGCGCGCCCGCCGAGAAGTTGGTCTGCACCGTCATCGCGCGCCGCGTCATCGCCTCACCTCGATCAGCGAGAAATCCTCGAAGCGGTTGGGCGTCTGCTGCTGCGCGTCGACCGATTTCGCCAGGCGGAACTCCGCCTCGGCGCGCTTCGCCGCGAGCTCGGCGCGCGCGGTGTTCTCGGTCAGCGGCAGGCAGAACTCGGCGGCGAGGCGCGCGATCAGCGCCTGGTCGAAGAACGGCGGAAAGGTGCGTTCGTCGGGGCGGAACACGTAGGTGAGCACGATCGCGGGCGCGTCGGTGTGGATGCGGCGCTCGTGGATGCGGTAGGCGACGCCGCGCCCGCGCTGCGCCCCCGCGTGCCCGACAGAAAGCGCACGAAGAAAATCCTCGGGCAGCGCGAAGGCGTGGGCGAAGTCGGCGAGCGGCTGGGCCGCGACCTCGGGCAGCGCGCGCTGGGCGATCGCGAAGCTCCACGGATAGGCGGAGAGCAGCGCGTCGCGCACGCCCGCGTAGAGCATCCCGGCAACGTCCGCCTCGGCGGAACCGTCGTCGAAGCCGGAGATCGGCTCGCAGCCGATCGAAAGCAGCGCGCGGGCGCTGATCTGGATGGCGGACATCGCCATGGCGTTCCCTCCCTGGAGCGTGGTGGGGACGGCGGAACGGGGTGCGCCCGTTCCGCCGCATGGGTTCAGCGGCTATCCGCCGCGCCGACGGCGAGAACGTCGGCGGTGTCGACGACGCCGTTCGCGTTGGCGTTGACCACCGCGACGCCGAAGCCGTCGGCGGCGGAGACGAACACGAAGTCGCCGACGCGGAAGAACTTCGACGCACCGTCGAAGTACCCGGCGGCGTCGATCTGCGAGCGGGTGTCGGTGGCGGAGGCGTAGGCGTAGAGCGAGAGGTTCGCGCCGCCGCCCGCGAGGAGTTCGAGCTTGGTCTTGTCGAAGGCCATGGTGGGGTCCTTGTGCTGTGCGGGAGTTAGACGATCTCGGCGGCGTCGGTGACCTTGATCCTGACCACGCCCGCGGCGTCGATCAGGCAGGCGCCCTGGCTCATCATGTTGTTGACGAACCACGCGGCGCGGTCGCCGTGCCAGGTGATGTCGGACTGCACGTCCGCGCCGATGGCGTGGCCGATCGCGGTCTTGTGCCAGAGGAAGCAGTCGCGCTGCGTCCCCGCGAGCGGCAGGCCGGAGTGCATCAGCCAGGTGATGCCGAGCCACTTGCGGCTCTCGGTGCCCTTGAGCCAGGGGAACGCGTCGGAGGCGAAATCGGAGGAGGCGAACTCGTCGATGTTGAGGAGTTCGTTCCACTGATGCGGCCCGACGACGCCGAAACGCTGGCCGTCGTCCGGCACGTCGGCGGCATTGAGGGTCTCGAAGGCGGAGAGCAGCAGGCCCTTGGAGAGCCCGGTGCCGTAGTCGCCCACCACCTTCGCGGCGCCCTGCGCGGCGGCGAGGATCATCTCGTCGGTCTTGCGGCCGAGGGCGTAGGCGCCCGCGTCGACCAGGGTCTTGCGCTCGTCGACGTTGGTCTTGATTTCGTCGAGCTTGTCGAGCCAGTCGCCCGCGTAATAGTCCTCGAGCGCGCACTCCACCTGGGTGTGCTCGATGTTCATCACCGGCACCATGCCGTGGCGGCTCTTGGTGGCGGCGACGCCGGTGCCCGCCTTCTGGAACACCGTGGCGGCGCCGGTGGTGCTGGTCTTGGAGCGGACGGTGTTGCGCAGCTTCGCGCCCATCCGCTGGTAGGCGATATGGACGTCGGCCTCGTACTGCTTGATGAAGGCCTGGGTGATCGAAACGCTCATGAAAAAGCCCTCGTGATCGTTGCCGAAATCCGAGGGCGGGAGCGGTCGACCGGCCCTCGGGTCGCCCGACCCCAAGCGGGGCAGGCGGTGAAGGCCGATACGTCCGGGTCTGTGCCAGTGATATGCCGGACGGCGCGAAGGCGGCGGAACCACCCCTGCGCAAGATGCCGCGATTATCTCAGGCGCGGCCCGTTGCGTCAACTATTTTTGTTGTATTTCAATCACTTATACGTAACACGTAGGAGAACGGGTTGACAGCCGCGGCGCGCGGGTGAAGGCTCGGCCCGACCCGCGACCACAGGAGGCACTTCATGCGCCCATTCCGGACCCTGGCGCTCTGCGCGCTCGTTCTGCTCGGCCTCGCCCCCGGCGCGGCGCAGGCGATGGACGACGGCTGCCGCCAGGCGATGCGCGAACGCCTCAACCTCGCGATCGGGTTCTACCGCATCGAGGTCGGCGCGAGCCACATGGTCGGCCAGGTGGCGGCGGCGCGCGGCAATCCGGGCCGCCAGCAGCAGCTCTCGAACGCCGAGGACGGCCTGCGCGAACTCCTCGCCCGGCTCAAGAGCCGCACCTCCGACGTGCTGCCCGATACCGGCGCGAAGGGCCGCTGCACCGCCGCCGATCAGTCGGTGGTCAGGCCGATCCACGCCGCGCTCTCGGGCTACGTGCGCGCGATCGACGCGCGCTGGGCGTTCATGGAGCGCCGCCTCGGCGAACTCCGCCGCCTGCCGCAGGGCCAGACCCTGCCGCTCGACATGGCGGAGGTCGATCTCTGGACCCAGGAGCCGCTCGCCCGCTACGAGGTCTGGCGCACCCTCGCCCAGGTCGCGCAGCCGAAGAGCGAGCCCGCTTCCGCGCTCTATGCGCTCGGGATGCTCACCCGCTTCGAGTGGGACACCGCGATGGCGCTGCGCGACGCGCTCAAGCCCGGCGGCGACCCGCGCCGCCAGCTCGCCGCCGCGGACAACGACGCCAAGGCGCTGCGCCGTGATTTCGCGATCCCCGAGACCCCGCGCGCGGGTGCGATGTGGAAGGGCCTCGCCGCGCTCGTCGGCGCACTGCCCGACCTCGAACGCAATCCGCCGCCGCAGGCCGCGCCCGCGAACGGCTGGCCGGCGTGGATCGGCGGGTGGCTCCGTCTCTACGGCGACACCTTCACCCGCACCATCCCGACCGTCCTCAAAGGCCTCGAGGACCTCGGCCTCTGAAACGCGAAACGCCGCCCCGAAGGGCGGCGTTTTTGATCGGCGGCATGGCGTCGCGCGTCAGAGCAGCCCGACCTGCACCGCCCAGCCGTAGATCATCAGCAGGATCACCGCGACCGCCCAATACCACTTGATATCGCGGCCGGTCCACTCGTTGCGCTTGAGGATTTCCTTCTCGGTCGGCTCGGCCGCGTCGTCGGCGGCGCGCACCGACATCGCCTTCGGCGGCACCAGCGACGGCCAGCTGCCGCCGGTATCGAGGAAGGCGGACAACGCGTCGGCCTTGCCCGCGCCGGTCCCGGCGAGGGCGAGCCAGCGGCTTTCGGCGATCATCGCGAGCACGATGAACGCGGGCACGGTGGCGCGGCCGTAGGCGAGCGCGGCGTGGCTGCGCTTGCGCAGCTCGGCGGCGGCTTCGGCCCCGAGCTCGCTCGCGGAGCGGTGCTCGAGGCGCTCGCCCCAGATTTCGGCGGCGAGGCTCAGGGTCTCGGGCTGCGGCACATGGGTCCGGGCGTCGACGTCGATGCCCTTGCGCGCCAGGGTCTCGTCGGCGATTTCCTCGCCGAACAGCTTCACCGCTTCCGCGCGCACGCCCTTCGGGCCGATGTCGCGGGTGTTGCGCAGCGCGAGGTCGTAGCACGGGCTGCCGGCGCGGCCGGTGGCGGGCGGGTCGATCTCGAAGGCGTCG
>QKGW01000275.1 GCA_003250275.1 Alphaproteobacteria bacterium | reverse complement strand
TCGGCCTGGCCCTTGTGGTTCTGGACGATGCCGTTGCGGTAGTAGGCGTCCATGGTGATGAGGATCGAGGAGCCGCTGTCCATCATCCGGTCGACCACCGCGCGCCCGGAGAAGCCCGAGAACACCTGCGAGTGGATCACCCCGATGCGCGCGCAGGCGAGCATCGTGATCGGCAGTTCCGCGACCATCGGCATGTGCAGCGTCACCCGGTCGCCGCGCTTGAGGCCGCAGAAGTTGCGCAGGAACGCCGCGAGTTCGTTCACCCGCATGTAGAGTTCCTGGTAGGTGATGTGCTCGATGCGCTCGTCCTCGGGCTCCGGGACGAAGTGGATCGCGGTCTTGTTGCGATGGGCGGCGAGGTGGCGGTCGACGCAGTTGTAGCACGCGTTGAGCCGCCCCCCGACGAACCAGCCCCAGAACGGCGCGTTCGAGGTGTCGAGGGTCTTTTCCCAGTATTTGTTCCAGGTGAGGAGGTCGGCGTATTCCTTGAAGCACTCGGGGAAGTTTTCGAGACTGAAGCGCTTGAAGATGCCGGGGTCCACCAGGTTCGCCTGGGCGATGAAGCTCGGCGGCGGATGGTAGTAGCCTTCCTCGCGCAGATGCACCGCGATCTCGGCCTCGGTGACTTCGTCCTCGATGTGCACGACCTTCCGTTCCATGCCGTCCTCCTCGGTGCGCCCTTGGCGGACGCCTGCTCTTTGGTATCACTTTAGATAGAAAGAGCTAGGCATTTCGACATAGAACGGCAAGAACCCCAGACGGATCGTCCGGGGTTCTCATGGCGGCTCAGACGGTTGGCCGGAGGTTATTTTCCGATCATCGGGTAGGACTTCTTCATCGACACCGCGACGATCGCGCCGAGCGCCGCCTTGATCAGATCGCCGGGGATGAACGCCATCGAGCCGGTGGCGGCCTTCACCAGGCCGATCTTCGCCACCGCGCCGAGCCACGGAATGCCGAGCAGGTAGACGACGCCGATGCCGCCGATCGCGCAGGCGATGAACGCGGTGACGAAGTTGAGCCGCGACCAGAAGCGCTCGATGAACCAGCCGGCGATGAACGCGCCCGGAATGTAGCCCAAGGCGAAGCCGCCGGTCGGGCCGAGGAAGATGCCGATGCCGCCGCGCCCGCCCGAGAGCAGCGGCAGACCGGCGGCGACGAGGGCCATGAACACCAGCATCGCGAGGCCGCCGCGCTTCGCGCCGAGCACGCCGCCGGCGAGCATCACGCCGAGGCTCTGCGCGTGGATCGGCACCGGCAAGCCCGGCACCGCCACCATCGGCAGCAGCCCGAGCGCCGCCGTCAGCGCCGCGAACAGCGCGGCATAGACCATGTCCTTGACCGTCATCGGGGGTATCCTTTCCAAATCACTCGGCGTCGTAGCCGCGCGCGGCGATCGCATCGGCGAGGTCGTCCGCCATCTTGAGGGTGCGCACCAGGAGCGGCATCACCACCGCGATGACGTTGCCCTCGAGGCCGCGCGCCTTCTGCGCCTCGCGGATTTCTCCGACGAGCGCGAACAGCACCGGTATGAAACGGATCGCCAGCGAGAGAGTCAAGCCGACCTTGGCGGGGTCGATGCCGAACACCTTAAGCGGCCGCGCCGCCACCTCGATCGCGTCGACCATCGCCGAGACGCGGGTGGTGAAGGTGAGCGTCACCGCGAGCAGGATCACCGTGGCGAGGCGCGCCGACACCGCGATCGCGGTTTCGGGCTCGCCCATCACCACGTGGAAGGCGGCGAGCGCGGCGATCAGGATCGCGGCGGGGAAGATCTGCTTGAGCACCGCCTTGAGCGGCAGCCACGCCGACAGTGGCATCAGCACCGCGAAGCCGACGAACCCCGCGAGCGCGCGCTGGTCGTCGACGAGGAACACCGCCGCGCCCGCGACCGCCAGCACCAGCAGCTTGACCCCGGCGGGGACGCGGTGCAGCCAGGTGATGCGGGCGAGGCTGATCTCAAACATCGGGCGCCATCATCTCGCGGTAGAAGCGCAGCGCGACCCGCGGCACGTCGTCGCACACCACCTTGCCGCCGTCGAACACCAGCACCCGCTCGAAGTCGTCGAGCAGATCGAGATCGTGGGAGACGACGATGGCGGTTTGCGGCAGTTCCGCGATCGCGCGCGCGACGCGGCGCTTGTTGCGCAGGTCGAGGAGCGTCGTCGGCTCGTCGAAGACGACGTAGTCGGGCTCCATCACCAGCACCGAGGAGAGCGCGAGCATCTGCTTCTGCCCGCCCGAGAGCAGGTGCGCGGGGCGCTGGCGCAGCGCCTCCATGCCGTAGCGCGCGAGCACCGCGTCGACGCGGGCGGCGATTTCGGCCTTCGGCAGCTTGAGGTTCTTGAGGCCGAAGGCGATGTCCTCCTCGACCAGCGGATAGACGATCTGGTTGTCGGGGTTCTGGAACACGAAGCCGACCTTACGCCGGATCGCGCGGGCGTCCTTGGCGGTGTCGAGACCATCGATCCGCACCGCGCCCTCGGTCGGCGAGATCAGGCCGTTGAGCAGGCGCGCGAAGGTGCTCTTGCCCGACCCGTTCGACCCGACCACGGCGATGCGCCGCTCGGGCATCGCAAGGCTGATGCGGTCCAGCACGGTCAAATCGCCGAACCGCATGGTGACTTGGTCGAATTCGATCATCGGGAACGCGCCGCTCGGGGAAACACAAGGCCACTTAAGTACGCCCCGAGGCGCGGGCGTGCAAGCGGCAACGGGGTACCGGCGCTGATGCGGGCGGAGCCCAGGGGACCAGGCGCCGCCCGCGGGTCCGGGAGCCACGGGGGGTGTTGTGACTCTCAAACCAAAAGAACAACGCTCCGCCCGGTCACTTCGATCCGCCCGCCGGACGGGATTTTCGGAAATTTTTCAGTGCTGAAGGCCTCGGTGTCGAGCGCCTTGCGCCACCCCTTCCCGCCCCGTTTGGGAAGGGTGAAACGGACCGCCTCGGCCGCCGCGTTGAACGCGAGAACGACGTCGCTCCACGCCTCGGTCTCGGCGAGATCGGGGCGGGTGAAGCGCACCTGGAGCGCGTGCGCGCCGTTCGCCCAGTCCTCGGGGGTCATCTCCGCGCCCGCCGGAGTCAGCCACGCCACCGCCATGCCGTCGCGGAAGCTGTCGCGGCGGAAGAGCGGTTGCGCGCGGCGGATCGCGATCAGGCGGCGGGTAAAGTCGAGCAGCGCCTGGCCGTCATCGTCGATGCCCTCCCAATCGATCCACGAGATTTCGTTGTCCTGGCAGTAGGCGTTGTTGTTGCCCTGCTGGGTGCGGCCGAATTCGTCGCCCGCGAGCAGCATCGGCGTGCCGTGCGAGAGGAACAGGGTGGCGAGGAAGTTGCGCTTCTGGCGCTCGCGCACAGCGCGGATCGCGGCGTCGCCGGTCGGCCCCTCGGCGCCGTAGTTGTTGCTGCGGTTGTGATCGTGGCCATCGCGGTTGTCCTCGCCGTTGGCCTCGTTGTGCTTCTCGTTGTAGCTGACCAGGTCGTTGAGGGTGAAGCCGTCGTGCGCGGTGAGGAAGTTGACGCTCGACCATGCGCGCCGCCCGCGCAGGTCGTAGACGTCGCCCGAACCGGCGATGCGCGAGGCGAAATCGCCGAGCACGCCCGGCTCGCCGCGCCAGAAGTCGCGCACGGTGTCGCGGTATTTGTCGTTCCACTCCGCCCAGCCGGGGGGAAAGCCGCCGACCTGATAGCCGCCCGGCCCGATGTCCCACGGCTCGCCGATCAGCTTGACGCGGCGCAGCACCGGGTCCTGGTTGATCGCGTCGAAGAAGCCGCCGTGCGGGTCGAAGCCGTGCGCCTCGCGCCCGAGAATGGTGCCGAGGTCGAAGCGGAAGCCGTCGACGTGCATGTCGGTGGCCCAGTAGCGCAGCGAATCCATCACCATCTGCAGCACCCGCGGATTGATGATGTTGAGCGTGTTGCCGGTGCCGGTGTCGTTGATGTAATGGCGGCGGTCGTCGGGCAGCAGGCGGTAGTAGCTCGCGTTGTCGATGCCGCGGTAGCTCAGCGTCGGGCCCATCTCGTTGCCCTCGGCGGTGTGGTTGTAGACCACGTCGAGGATCACCTCGATGCCCGCGTCGTGGAACGCCCGCACCATGTCGCGGAAGCCGAGCATCCCCTTGGGGCCGAGGTAGCGGCGCTTCGGCGCGAAGAAGCCCAAGGTGTTGTAGCCCCAGTAGTTGCGCATCCCGCGCGCCATCAGGAACGGATCGTCGGCGAAGAACTGCACCGGCAGCAGTTCCACCGAGGTGACGCCGAGGCTCTTGATGTAATCGAGCGTCGCCGGGTGGGCGAGGCCGTCGATGCTGCCGCGCAGCTCCTCGGGGATCAGCGGCTCGCGCTGGGTCATGCCGCGCACGTGCGCCTCGTAGATGATCGTCTCCGACCACGGGATGCGCGGCTTTTCGTCGGCCTCGAAGTTGAACATCTCGGGGAGCGCGACGACGCACTTCGGCATCACCGGCGCGCTGTCGAGCTCGCTGAACGAGAGGTCCTCCTCGGGGCTCTCGACGTCGTAGCCGTAATGCGCCGGGTCCCAGTCGTAGTCGCCCCACAGCGCCTTGGCGTAGGGATCGACGAGCAGCTTGTTGGGGTTGAAGCGGTGGCCGTTCTCGGGCTCGTAGGGGCCGTGGACGCGGTATCCGTAGAGCGTGCCGGGGCCGACGCCGGGGAGGTAGCCGTGCCAGATCTCGTTGGTGTACTCGGGCAGCGCGATGCGCTCAGTCTCGCGGCCTTCGTCGTCGAACAGGCAAAGCTCGACGCGCTCGGCGAATGCCGAATAGAGGGCGAAGTTGGTGCCCTCGCCGTCCCAGGTCGCGCCGGGCGTGGAGGGGTCGCCGGGCTCGGCCCGATGCGTCATCGCGGGTGCATCCATTGAAACGCCTCCAAGCGTCCCGCAACCTGCGGCCTAAATAAACGGATTTTCCGGCAAAAAGTTTCGTCGAAACAGTGAAACCTCCGCCCCGAGACGCGGCGGAGCGGTTTTTCACATCCCGGCGAAACCGGAACGCGGCCCTTTTCGTTACTGCCGGTGAAGACCGCACCGACGCGCCGCAGTCTTGCGAACCCGGGCGGATCTCGATTTCCGGCCTTGCGCGCGTGAGGTGCGGGCGGCTTTCCCGGCCGCCCGCGGGGGCGCGCGTGCGCCCGCGCCGGAGCGGCCCCAACAGGAGTACGGACGACATGATCGGATTTCCGTTCCGCCGCGCCATCGGCGTCGGCTCCGCGCTCGGCGCGGCGATCCTCCTTGCCGCGTGCGCGCAGACTTCCTCGCCGCCGCAGCAGGTGCGCACCGACAACCCGAGCGTCACCTACAAATACCTCGGCGACCAGGAACTGATCTCCGCCAACCAGAAGGCGGTGACCTACTGCAACCAGTTCAACGCCGTGCCGACGACCAAGACGATCACCGAAACCTCAGACGGCATGAAGCAGGTGGTGTTCGACTGCGTGCCGGGCACCGCGCCGACCGCGCGCGGAACCCCGCCGAGCACCTCGTACACCTACACCACCGATCAGGAACTGCTGCTGGCGCAGCGCAACGCCGAGCTCTACTGCCGCGAACACGGCAGCCTGCGCGCGGTGTCGTCGATCTCGACCGACGCCGACGGCAGCAAGACCCTGACGGCGCGCTGCAAAGCCGTCGCAAAGACTTGTCAGACGGGCGGCGGACGCGATACCGTCGCGCTGCCGCCCGCTTGATGGAATTGGTAGACATACCGGACTTAAAATCCGTTGCCCGCAAGGGCGTGGGGGTTCGAGTCCCCCAGCGGGCACCAGTGCCGATCATGGCATCAGCACGGTCAGCAGCAGCGGCAGGGTGAGGAACGAAAAGGTGGTCGAGAGGACCACCATGCTCGCGACCTCGTCGGGGTGGTTCTGGTAGCGCACCGCGAAGAGGTAGTTGAACACCGCCACCGGCATCGCCGCCTCGACCACCACCACGCCGCGCGCGACGCCTTCGAGCCCGAGCAGAGCCGCGACCGCGAAGCCGG
>QKGW01000437.1 GCA_003250275.1 Alphaproteobacteria bacterium | reverse complement strand
TCGAGGGCGTCGAGAACGGCGTGAAAAATCCGCCGGCGGGGTATCGGGCGTGCCGAGACCACCGCCAGCGAAGTCGCGACTTCCCGAAGCTCAAGGGGGAAATCGTCCGCCGTCTGGGAAAGGTTGAGGCCGACACCGAGGACGACGAAGGTGTCGCCCGCGGCGTCGGTGCCGGTTTCGGCGAGGATGCCGCAGAGCTTCCGGCCGTCGATGAGGATGTCGTTGGGCCACTTCACCCGCGCCTCGGAGATCCCGAGTGCGGCGAGCGCGTCGCGCATCGCCACAGCCGCCACCAGAGTGATCTGCGGCAGGGATTCATAGGGCGCGTCGAGGCGCAGCAGCACCGAGAACAGGAGCGAGGCGCCGGGCTTCGATTCCCAGCGGCGGTCGCTCTTGCCGCTGCCCGCGGTCTGGTGGTCGGCGACGACCACGAAGCCGTGGGCCGCGCCCGTCCGGCCCAGCTCCGCCAACACCCGGTTGGTGGAGCCGAGCACCGCGTAGCGTTCCACCGCGTGGCCGAGGCCACGGCCCGGACGGGCGTCGGTGTGATGCTGCGAGACGAACGGGTTCATCGAACGATCCTCAGGGCACGAGGTTGATGGTCGAGGCGAACACGCCGACCGCGATCGCCGAGACGATCACGCCGCAGATCGACGCGCCCATCGCGAGCGGCATGATCAGGGCGTAGGGATTGGCCTCGAACGCCGCCTTCTGCGCGAGCTTGGCGGTGGACGGCATACAGGAGACGCCCGCCACGCCGATCACCGGGTTGAAGTCGTGGTTCTTGGTGAAGCGCCACACCACCCAGCCGCCGAGCAGACCGCCGACGCCCGAGATGCCGAGCGCGGTGATGCCGAGCACGAGCAGGATCAGGACGCGCGGATCGAGCAAGGTGCTGGCTTCGCAGAGCACGCCGAGCACGAGACCGAGGAACAGCGTCGAGGCGTAGGTGATGGTCTTCTCGAGGAGCTCCTGGTAGGGCTCGATCTCCGCTTCCTTGATCGCGACGCCGAGGAAGAACGACAGGATCAGGGGCGCGGCGACCGGCAGCAGCAGGCACAGGAGCGCGGCGATGACGATGGTGAAAACGAACTTCGCCTCGGACGACACCTCGGGGAAATCGATCTCGACTTCCTGGCCGCGATACTTCTCCGGCACCAGCCACCTGATCAGGTAGGGATAGCCCGCGTAGGTGAGCGACAGGTAGAGGTAGGCGATGATCGAAATCGGGACGAACAGTTCCTTCGCCATCACCAGCGAGGCGAACAGCACCATCGGTCCGTCGGCGCCGCCGATCGAGGCCACCGCGGCGGCCTGGCCGGGGGTCAAACCGAAGTAGTAGCCGATCACCAGGGTGACGAAGGTGCCCATCTCGGCGAACAGCGCGACGATGATGCTCGACCACGGCCGCGCGAGGATGAAGGAGATGTCCGCCATCGAGCCGATGCCGAAGAACAACATGCAGGCGACGAGCGAGTTGGTGAAGGTGAAGTTGTAGATCGGCTGGAGGAAGTCGATCTGCATGATGTTGACCAGCGCCGAGGGATCCTCGATCAGCGGATCGAGGAACAGGGTGCCGATCTTGTGCGCCTCAAGGAACATCACGCCGCCGTTGACGCACATCATGCCGAGACCCATCGGCACCATGATCAACGGTTCGAGTTTGCGCTTGAATCCCATGTAGGCGAGGAGGAAGCCGAGGGCGATGAAGGCAATCCGCGAGATCGCCACCACCGGATCCTGGACGAACATCGTGCCGATGCCCGGGAACATGTACATCAATTGCTGCAGCATCTCTGGGCTCCGGCTTACTCGTTGGTTTCGCTAGCTTTTTTAGTCATGGATTTGGCCATCAGGACGACCACGCCGATGACCATGAAGGAGATCGCGGCGGTGATGGCATAGGCCATGATTGCATACGTGATTATGTTCACTTCATCCTCCGGGGATCCGGCGCCGGGCCGGATGCGATGGGGTTGGCCTTGAC
Source organism: Alphaproteobacteria bacterium (assembly GCA_003250275.1). Taxonomy (GTDB): domain Bacteria; phylum Pseudomonadota; class Alphaproteobacteria; order Rhodospirillales; family Rhodospirillaceae; genus Oleispirillum. The sequence goes on along the minus strand of QKGW01000437.1, from coordinate 3,850 downwards.
CGTTGAAGACGCCGGGAACCGGCGGGCTTCCAACAAATGGGAGGCCGCGGTGACGGCGAGCAGATCCGCCGCGCCACCGGGGCTGAGGTTGCGGGCGACGCACGCGGCATCGAAGCGTTCGATCGCGGCGAACCCGGCATCGGTAAGCGCACCGCCGAGAGCGAGAATGCGCGCCGCCTCGTCCTTCATGAACGCCAGCGCCTCGACCCCGCCGCGCCAGAGGACGGTGGTGTCCTCGGCCCCGGCGATGAGCGCGATGAGTGCGTGAATGAGGGAGCGATTGAGACCGTGACCGGCGGCCAGGGCGGCGCGCAGAGCGGGGAGGCCGTGCGCGGAAACGGTGGGGAAGCCCGCCTCCACCTCGCCGCGCACGCCGGTGGCGCCGTAGCGGTGGAAGAGGATTTCGCCGGCGGTGCGGGCGTTTGCGGCGTCCGAGGCTTCGAGCTCGCGGGCGCAGAGCCCGGCGGCGATGCGGGCCGCCTCGGTGAACACCGCCTGGGATGAAAGCGGAACGTTCGTCCGGGCGACCCGCCCGCCCGCGGCGGCAAGCAAGCCGCCGACGAAGAGCGCACCGCGCTGGGTGTTGACGCCGTGAGTGGCCTCCAGGAGGCGCGCGTCGCAGGCCCGCCCGATGGCGCGAAGCGCGGGCAGGAGCGCGCCCGGCTCGCCCGCATGAACGAGGCCGGCGCGGGCGCAGGCGAAGAAGCCCGGCGCGATCGCGGCGGAGGACAGGGCGAAGGTCTGGTGATCCATGTCGCGATGCGAACCCATGGATCGGGGTGTGACGAGGCCGGGCTTCGGGTGCGCCGAAACCTCAAGCAGTACCCCCGAGAGCACGGCGGAGCCGATATCCCAGGCGGTCGATTCCGTTTCCAGGTCCCACGCGAAGGTCTGCGTGGACAGGTGCGGCGAGAAATCCATCGACGTCGTCCTCGACGTACTCCGGACCCGGGCTGGAGCGCGCAAAAAAGCGCGCATCGGCACCCGAGGCGAAGCTCAGGATTCCACCGTCACGAAATCACACAGTCACTTGGTGATAGGAGCCCACGTGGCGCATAGCACATTCCGACCGGCACACCGGAACGCCACGAAGCGGGCAGTTCAAAATCGCGATCTCTGCACGCCGTCACAAGGCGGAAACGGAGCGGATCGCAATCTCCGTTTCCCTGAATTAACCCTACCCTAGAGGGGGGTTTGGATACTGTCAACGGCTAAAAACGCATACCTCGGCTTAGATGGAACCGAGCCCCAATTCCGCCCCTCCTCCAAGCGAAACAAGGTCATCCACGATGCGTTTGGGGTATGGAATGCCGCCAGCCATGCGTTCCGCGCTGACCTGGGCGACGCGCTCGCCCGGATACCGCACCTGCGCCACACCGGGCAGCGTCGGCAGCGCGTGCAGCCGCGCGATCTGGCTCTCCATCCGCTCCGCGAATTCCGCCGGATCGAGGAACGCCTCGACCTTGAAGGCGAGGAAGAAGTGGCCGTTGCCCGAGGGCCGGTCGTGGTTGGTGAAGTTGTTGCGCACGTCCGCCGAGATCAGGCCGCCGTTGAGCACGCCGGTGAAAATGTCCATGAGGTAGGCGAGTCCGGAGCCCTTCGCGCCGCCGAACGGCAGCAGCATTCCGTCGATCGCCGCCGCCGGATCGGTGGTCGGAACGCCGTCCTTGTCGGTCGCCCAGCCGAGGGGAATCGGACGCCCCTCGGCGAGCGCCTTGCGCACCTTGCGGAGCGCGCCGTCGGAGGTCGCCATGTCGAGGGTGAACGGCGGATACTTGCCCGCCGGGACCACCGCCGCGATCGGGTTGGTGCCGAAGAAGCGCGCCTTCGCCCCGGTCGGCGCGACCATTGCGATCGCGTTGGCGGAGGCGAGCGCGATGCACCCGGCGTGGGCGGCGCGCTCGATGTAGACGGCGGCGGCGCCGTAATGGTTGGAGCGCCGCACCGCCGCCACCGCGATGCCGTGCGACTCGACCGCCTCCAGCACCGCGTCCATCGCCCGCTCGGCGACGAGCGGCCCGAGTCCGTTGTCGCCGTCGATCCGGAGCGCCCACGGCAGGCTGCGCGAGACCGAGATTTCGGGGTTCGCGTTGATCCGCCCGTCGGCCACCGCGTTAGCGTATTCCGGCAGGCAGAACAGGCCGTGGGTGTCGATGCCGCGGAGATCGGCGGCGACGAGATTGCGCGCCACCACCTCGGCATCCGCCGCGGGCACGCCGCGCGCGACGAGGATGGCAACGGCGGCGCGGCGGGCGGCGTCGGCGGAAACGACGACGGTATCGGTCATGAGCGGGCGTCCTTGGTCAGATGGGACGCCCCGCATCGTCAGGCCGGAGGAATCGGGCCCTTGGTGGCGGTGATCAGCCGGTAGGCTTCCGGTTCGCGGTGCAGGGCGAAGTTGAAGATGTGTTCCTTGATTTCCTTGGTCCGGTCAAGGTCGCAGTCGTAGGTGATGAGTTCGTCGCCCTGCGAACCCGCCATCGCGACGATCTCGCCGGTGGGGGCGATGATGCAGCTTTGGCCGAGAAGTTCGCAGCCTTCCTCGTAGCCCGCCTTCGCCACCGCGACCACCCACATGCCGTTCTGATACGCGCCCGCCTGCATACAGAGGTGGTTGTGGAAGCCCTGCAGATGGTCGTGCTGCGGCACCGGCGGATAGTGCATCGGGGTGTTGTAGCCGAGCATCATCACCTCGGCCCCCTGGAGCGCAAGAACGCGGTAGGTCTCGGGCCAGCGGCGGTCGTTGCAGAGCGCCATGCCCATCACCCCGTCGAAGCCCTTGAACGCGCCGAAGCCGAGGTTGCCGGTTTCGAAGTAGCGCTTTTCGAGGTGCTGGAAGGCGCGCCACGGCTCGTCCTCGCGGTGGCCGGGCAGATGCACCTTGCGGTACTTGCCGATGATCGCACCGGTCTCGTCGACGAGGATCGCGGTGTTGTAGCGGTGCGTCGCGCCGTCCTCGACGGTGAGCTCGGCGTAACCGAGGTAGAAACCGACGCCGAGGCGCTTCGCCGCGTCGAACAACGGCTGGGTGTCGGCGTTCGGCATCTCCGCCTCGTACCAGCCGTCGACCGCCGAAAGCTCGGCCTCGTACCAGCGCGGGAAGAAGGTGGTGAGCGCGAGCTCGGGGAATACGACGAGGCGGCAGCCGCGCGCCGCCGCCTTCTCGAGCAGCGCGATCATCCGCGCGACCGCCGAGGCGCGGGATTCGGTGCGGGCGATCGGGCCGAGCTGGGCCGCGCCGATGGTGAGCATCCGGGTCATGGACGAAAGATCCCCCTTACTCTGCTTCGCCCGACGCGAGGTCGAGGACGGTGTGCAACAGGACGTTGGCTCCGGCGGCGAGGTCCTCCGGGGCGGTGTATTCGGTGACGTTGTGGCTGATCCCGCCGGCCGAGGGGACGAAGATCATCCCCGCCGGGCAGATCCGCGCGAGCATCTGCGCGTCGTGGCCCGCGCCCGAAGGCATCCGCTTGACGCTGAGGCCGAGGGCTTCGGCGTTGGCGGCGACGCGGCCGATCACCTCGGGCGCGAACGGCACCGGGGCGAAGCGCGCGAGGCTGCGATGGCTGACCGCGACGCCCTCGTTGGCGGCGGTGGCGGCGACGAAATCGTGCAACGCCGATTCGGCGGCCTTGAGCTTTTCGTCGTCAGTGTTGCGCAAATCGACGGTAATCGTCACGCGGTTCGGCACGACGTTGACGAGATTGGGCTCAATCGACCAATAGCCGACGGTGGCGACCTGATCGCCGCCGATTTCGTGCGCCAGCGAGCGGGCGAATACCGCAACCGCCGCGGCGACGAACCCGGCGTCGTGGCGCATCCGCATCGGCGTGGTGCCGGCGTGGTTGGA
>QKGW01000512.1 GCA_003250275.1 Alphaproteobacteria bacterium | reverse complement strand
ACGATCGAGGACCTGGTCGAGCAGATCGTCGGCGAGATCGACGACGAGCACGACATCGAGGAGGACCCGGAACTGGTCTGGCGCTCCGACACCGTGCTCGAAGCCGACGCGCGCGTCTCGATCGAGGACTTCGAACACGCCGTCGGCCCGATGCTCACCGCGGAACAGCGCGACGACGTCGACACCCTGGGGGGCCTCGTCTTCGCGCTCGCCGGGCACATTCCCGCGCGCGGCGAACTGGTGCCGCACGACTCCGGCATCGAGTTCCAGATCGTCGACGCCGACCCGCGCCGGATCAAGCGCCTGCGCGTGCGCAATCTGCCGCCCGGAACCCGGACCGGCGACGCATCATGACCCTGCCCCGCCCCGGCGGCGGCTGGTTCGCGCTGATCGCGGGCGCGGCCCTGGTGACCGCGCTCGTGCCGCTCTCCTGGCTGCCGGTGCTGCCGGCCGCGCTCTCCCTCGCCTGGATCGTCTGGGATCGCGCCGACGCGGCGCGGCGGCCCGGACGGCGGCGCTTCTTCGTCGGCTGGATGTTCGGCGTCGGCTTCTTCGCCGCCGGGCTCTACTGGGTGTCCTACGCCTTTCTCGTCGACGCCGAGACCTTCGGCTGGATGATCCCGTTCGCCCTCGTCGGCCTCGGCGCCGGGCTCGGGCTGTTCACCGGCCTCGCGTTCTGGCTCGCCGGGTTCGGCCGCGCCGCGCCGCTCGCGCGCTGGGCCGGCTTCGCCTTCGCCTGGGTGGCGGTGGAATGGCTGCGCGGCTGGGTGCTCACCGGCTTTCCCTGGAACTCCCTCGGCACCGTGTGGTCGCCGCACCCGGCGTTCGCGCAAGGCGCGGCGTGGATCGGCATGTACGGCCTCGCCTGGCTCACCGTGCTCGCCGCCACCGCGCCCGCGGCGGGCTGGCGCGGCGCGTTCGGGGCGCGCTTCGGCCTCGCCCGCGGCGTCGCCGTCGGCGCCGCGATCGTCGCGGCGATGGGCCTCGGCGGCGCGGCCCGCCTGCCCGACGGCGCGATGCCGGTGCAGGACGGCGTGGAGTTGCGCCTGGTTCAGCCCGACATCCCGCAGAGCCTCAAGTGGGACCCGATGGCGCGCCGCGACAACCTCGTCGAGCAGGTGATGCTCAGCCGCGCGCCGGGATGGGAAAAGGCCACCCACGTGATCTGGTCGGAAACCGCTACGACTTGGCCGGTCGACGGTCCCGACGACGCGATCGTGCGCAACCTCGTCGCTCAGGCCGTGCCGCCCGGCGGCTGGCTGATCACCGGCGCGCCGCGCCACAGCCGCCCCGGCGAACCGCTGCGGATCTGGAACAGCGTCGTCGCCGTCGACGCCGAGGGCCGCGTCGGCGAAGTCTACGACAAGGCGCATCTCGTGCCGTTCGGCGAATACGTGCCGCTCGGCGGCGTCCTGCCGGTGGCCAAGCTCACCGCGGGCCGGGTCGACTTCACGCCGGGGCCGGGGCTCGCCACCGAGCATCTGCCCGGCACGCCGCCCTACGG
>QKGW01000326.1 GCA_003250275.1 Alphaproteobacteria bacterium | reverse complement strand
TGGTCGTGCGGCGCCGAGAGGCTGACGCGCACCGCCTCGGGCATCTGGCGCGAGGTCGCGAACGCCGCCGCGGGCGAGATCGCGATGCCGCGGCGGTAGGCCTCGGCGGCGAAGGCGTCGGCGCGCCACCCTTCCGACAGATGAATCCACAGATGCGGCGTCACCGCGGCGGTGAACGCGCGGTTGGGCAGGTATTCGCGGGCGATGCCGAGGCGGGTGCGGGTCTCGACCTTCTGCGCGTCGCGCGCGGCGAAGGCGGAGCCGTCGGCGATCAGGCCGGTGGCGAGGCGCGCCATCATCACCGGCGGCATCGTCGCGGCGGCGCGCGCGGCGGCGGCGACCTTGGCGGTGTGCGCGGGCGGCGAGACCACGTAACCGATGCGGAAACCGGGCGAGAGCGCCTTCGAGAGCGAGGTGACGTAGAGCACCCGCTCGGGCGCGAGGCTCTGGAGCGGCGGCGGCAGCGGGTCGGCGAGGAAGGAGTAGATGCCGTCTTCGACGAAGTGGCCGTCGTGGCGGCGGAGGATCTCCGCGAGCGCCTCGCGCCGCGCCATCGGCATCGTCGCGCCGGTGGGGTTGTGGTGCGTCGTCATGCCGTAGATCGTCGCGCCCGGCCGTGCCGCGAGGGCGCGCTCGACCGCCTCGGGGATCAGGCCGTCGGCGTCGATCGGCAGCGCCTCGACGCGCCGGTCGATCAGCGACGCGGCGAGCTTGACGCCGGGGTAGGAGAGCGCCTCGGCGAACACCGGCTCGCCCGGGCGGGTGAGCGCGGCGATCGCGGCGAGGAGCGCGTGCTGGCCGCCGACGGTGACGGTGATGTCGGCGGGCACGGCGGCTACGCCCTCCGCCGCGAGCCAGGTGCAGGCGGCCTCGTGGTCGCGCGCGTCGCCGCCGGTGAAGTCGTAGTCGAGCAGGCGCGAGAGGTCGGCGTGCGCGAGCCGCGCGAACGCCGGGGCGAAGAAGTGCGCGACCGGCGCGAGTGAGGGGCGGGTGTGCGCCATGTCGATCACTGCGTCGGCCTCGACGCGCTGGGCGATCGGGCCGCCGGGGATCAGGTCGGCCTGACCGGCGCCGCGCACGAAGGTGCCGCGCCCGACCTCGCCGGAAACCAAGCCGTCGCGCTCCGCCTCGGTGTAGGCGCGCGCCACGGTGCCGACGGTGACCTTGAGCGCCCAGGCGAGGTCGCGTTGCGGCGGCAGCTTGGCGCCGTCGGGCAGCACGCCGGCGGCGATGTCGGCGGCGAGTGCGTCGACGATGGCGCGGTATTTCGGCCCCGCGTGGGCGCTGAGGTCGGGCTTCCAAAATGACATGGTGTCAAAGTTAACATTGACTCTGCGAATGAGTCAATCCAATTGTGGTGAATGGGCGCAATCAGGAGGAAATTGCGGAATAATATCTGCATTGAAAGGGTTCAATTATGAATGCATCCGTCGGAACATGCCGCCAATCCACGCCGCGGGCTTCGCACGCCGCACGCACCTCCATCTGGGCCGACATGGTGATGCAGATTCTCG
>QKGW01000087.1 GCA_003250275.1 Alphaproteobacteria bacterium | reverse complement strand
CGCTCCTGGATGTCCTCGGGCGAAGGGGTCGAGCGCTGGCCGTAGAGGCGGCCGACGACCTTGAGCCAGAGGGTCTGGGCGCGGATCTGGTCGGTCATCGTCTCGTAGGGCACCTGCAGGTTCGCCGCGAGCTGCTTGAGCCCGCCCGGCGGCATCCGGTTGCCCGCCTCGACGCGCGAGACCATCTGCGCCAGCTCCTCGTCGCCGACGGTGATGTTGAGGCGCTTCGCCTCCTGGAACTCCAGGCGCTCGTCGATCAACGCGCGCAGCACCGGCGGCGCAAGGCGGCGGCGGTTCTCCGTGGTGTCGGGCAGGCGCGAGGAGAACAGCGCGACGCGCAGGCGCACCGAGAGGTCGTAGACCGAGATGATCTCGTCGTTGACCACCGCGGCGATGCGCAGCGCCTCCTGGGCGCGCGCGGCCGGCGCCGCCGCGAGGGTGGCGAGGGTGAGGCAGATCAGCGCAAGGGCGCGGGAAAGTCTCGCAATTCGGTTCATCGCCTGTCCGTCCGCTCCTCTTAGAAGCTAAACTGGGCGTCGCCCAGAGTCTTGAAGGTCAGCAACACCATGGCGCCCCAGCCGTCCTCGGCGTCGCGGTCGGAGGTGTAGTCGTTGGTCGCCGCCACCCGCAGGCGGAAGCACTCGTCCTCGTAGATCAGGCTGGTCGAGAACGACAGCGGTCCGCCATCCGGCGAGACCAAGCTGTGGTTGGAGTTGAGCGCGAAACTCCAGTCGCGGCTGAAGCGCGACCGCACCATGAAGGCGATCTGTTCGATCCGGCCGTCCGGATTGTTGTTGTAGTCCGCGCGGGTCGAGTAGTCCTCCTTGATGTAGGAGACGCCGAGGCGCAGCGGATCGGTCCCGCCCATCGCGGTGACGTCGTGGCTGACCACGTCGAGGTCCGACTGGTCGACGCGGAAGCGGTAGAAGGTCTGGAAATAGTCGCCGTAGGCGTAGCGGATCCGTCCGACGTAGTCCGACCAGCCCTCGCGCACGCCCGAGCCGTCGGGGAAGACCGAGTCCTTGTGGGTGCGGAAGGTCTGTCCGCCGAACACCGAGAATTTCGATGCGGTGCCGTTGAGGTAGGCGTCCCAATTGAGGCCGTAGGTGGCGCGCGGCCCGGTCTCGACGCGGTCGTAGCCGACGAAGCGGTTGGTCGCGAGCAGCTGGGTGTCGTCGAAGTCGAAGTCGCGGCTGTCCTCGTTGGGAATGCCCTCGGGGTTGCCGCCGTTGGGCGAGAGCGCGCCGACCACCACCGGTTCGAACACCTGGGTGGTGTGCTTGCCGGGGCTCGCGAACGGCCAGCTCCAGCGCAGCGAAACCTCGGGGATGACGCGCCCGGTGGTGCCGGTGTAGGTGTCGCCGTCGAGCTTGACGTAATCCTGCACCTGGTAGGCGTCGCCGCGCAGCGACGCGGAGAAGGTGTAGTGCTCGCCCGAGGGCGCGACGTAGGGCAGGGTCCACGCGGTGTTAGCGGAGACGCGGTAGCTGTCGGAGCCGTCGGAGCGGGTGAGCGAGGCGGTCGACAGCTGGGTGCTCCAGTAGCCGCCCTTCACGCCCGGATCGCCGGTGTGACTCCAGCTCATCAACGGTAGCGCGTAGGGGTTGTCTGGCGCGTTATCGAGATTGCGCAACTCGCGGAACGACAGCGCTTCGATGCGGGTGTAATCCTCGCCCTCGAAGCGTTCGAGGCGGACGCTGTTGGTCTGATAGTCGGTGTTGCGCGGCAGGCGGTAGCGGCGCAGGTAGGTGTCCGACGAAACCGCGTGCAGTTCGGTGGAGGCGCGCCACACGTCGTTGACGTCCCACTCGCCGGTGAGATCGACGTGGCCGCGGTTGTTGTTGTCGTCGTTGATGTTGCCGGTGTCTTCGGGATCGACCCCGCCGCCGGCGCGGCCCGAGGCGTCGATCACGAAGCTCGCGTCGGCGAGGTTCTGGCGGTACTGCGCGATCAGGATCGACGGGTCGTCGGAGGCGAGAAGCGGCGTGATCGTCGCGTCGGCGTTGGGCGAGATCACCCAGTAGTAGGGCTGGGCGTAGAAGGTGCCGAGGTTGGGCGTCGATCCCGCCGCGGGCAGGAGGAAGCCCGAGCGCCGCTTTACCGTCGGGTCCGGCGTCGAGAGGTAGGGCGTGTAGGCCACCGGCACGCCCCACATTTCGAGGGTCGCGTCGCGGTAGGTGATGTCGTGGCTGCCCTCGTCGTGGATCACCCGCGCCGCCTTGATCTGCCAGAGCGGGTTTTCCCGCCCGGCGCAGGTGTCGCAGGCCGAATAGACGGCGTGGTCGAGCTCGTTGATCTGCTGGCCTTGGTCGCCGACACGGCGGGTCGCGGCGCGGGCGGCGGTGCGCGAGAGGTCCGCGGTCACCATCAGCAGGTTGTCGACCGCGCCCTGCTTCATCTTGCCGGTGAGCTGCATGTAGTCGGCGAACACCACCTCGCCCGAGGGCGAGATCAGCGAGACGTTGCCGGACGCGCTCACCATGTCCTGGCCGATGTTGTAGCTCACCGTGTCGGCGTAGAGGGTGTAGCCCGCCTGATTGATTTCGACGTCGCCGCGCGCGGTGACGATGTCGAGCGCGCGGTCGTGGGTGACTTCCTCGGCGGAGAGCGCCACCGGCTCGTCCTTGCCGGTCGGCGACTGCGCGAACGCGGGCAGGGCGACGCCGAGCATCAGGCAGGCGGCCAGCGCCGCGAGACGGCGGCTGCGGACGGCCGCGGGCCGCGGCGCGGGAAGGAAACGGCTGATCACGAGCCAGACACCCCGGAGGAAAGGCCCGAAGGGACACGGGCGCGCCGCACAGGGTACAGAAGGTAGGCGGGAATCACAATCAGCAGAAGCGTCAGCACCGGCACCAGCGGCAGCATCGAGAGAGTACGCCCGGCGAGGTTGTTGACGCCGAGGGCGAAGGCTTGGAACGCCACCATCGCCGCCACCGTCGCGGCGATGCGTCCGCCTTGGCCACGGCGGTTGAAATGCCCGCCGAGCAGCCCGTAGAGGCCGAGCACGGTGAGCCCGACCACCTGCAGCGGCAGCACCAGGCGCTGCATCCCCTCGACGCGGAAGCGGCGGATGTCCGCCTCGCCGAGGCCGTCGCCCGGTTCGCGGGTGAACAGCTCGACGAGCGGGCGTTCGCGCGCGTCGCGGAAGCGGACCTCGTCGGAGGGGTGGGAATCGCCGAACTCGGCGGTGTAGGAGTCGAAGTTGAGGGTGGTGAACTCGTGTGTCGAGGGGCGGTACTCCTGGCGCATCCCGTTGACCAGATGGATGCGCGGCACCGCCGCGCCGGTCACCAGCGCGCCTTCCTCGGCCATCACCGTGACCTCGCGGTCGCGGATGCGGGTGTCCCAGATCATGATGTTGCTGAGCACGTTGTCGGCGCTGCGGCTGCCGACGAACACCACGATGCCGTTGGCGACGTCGGTGAACTCGCCCTCCTTGAGCACGAGGTGGGTGACGTCCTGGCGGATCGTCCACTGCAGTTCGCGGAAGGCGCGCACCGATTCCGGCGCGAGCCAGAGGGTGAGGCCGTAGCTCACCGTGGCGATCGTCAGCGCGAGCGCGAGCGCGGGCTTCGAGAGGTCCCACGGGCTCATCCCCGCGGCCTGCATCACCGCGAGTTCGCGGTCGCCGGCGAGCTTGTTGTAGACGAACAGCACCACGGTGAAGATCGCGATCGGCAGCACCACCATCAGGAAGCCGGGCAGCAGCATCGAGGTGAGGCGCAGGAACAGCGTCGCCGACACGCCCTTGTTGACGATCAGGTCGATGAACCGGAGCGACTGGCTGAGCCACAATAGGATCGTCAGGCCGGAGGTGACGAGCACCATGCCGACGACCAGCTGCTTGAGAATGTAGCGTGTAAGTCCGCGCATCATGGCGGCGGAGTATAGAGACGGCGGCGCGACATTAGAACCGGAATTCGTCGGACGGCGGTGCGGGCTGCGCGCCCTGCGCGAGGGCGTGGCAGTGCGCGCGGTGGAGACGGTCGAAACCGGCGAGGAATGCCTCGCGCGCCGCCGCCGAGGGCAGCGGCGTCAAGGTCACGCCCTTGAGCGGCTTTTCCGCGATCTTGAGGATCGAACGCACCTCGGCGGCCTTGAAGCCGGCGAGCTGCACCGCCTCGGTCGCGCCGGCGATCAGGTCGCAGCGCTTGATCTCCGCCTTCACCGCGTCGGGCAGCCGCGCGGGGAGGTGGAAGGCGAGGTGCACCGCCTCCTGGAGGCGGCTCTCGATCTCGCGGAAGACGTCGCCGACCGCCGCCTTGAGCGGCGTGATGAGGTCGTGGGTGACGTATTCGGGGGCGTCGTGCAGGAGCGCCGCGAGCAGCACCCACGACGGGCTCGACGGGCGCTCGCGGGCGAGGATGTCGACGACGAGGAGCGCGTGCTGCGCCACCGACCAGCCGTGCTCGCCCGAGGTCTGGCCGTTCCAGCGGGTGTTGCGCGAGAGGCCGAGGGCGATGTCGTGGATTTCGATGTCGAGCGGCGAGGGGGTGATGAGGTTGAGGCGGCGGCCCGAGAGCATCCGCTGCCAAGTGCGCGGCGCCTGTTCCTCGAGGCGGCGGCGGTCGTCGGGCGGGAGCGGCGCGCGCGGGCTCATTGGCAGAGCGCCAGCAGGTCTTGGTTGGTCTTGTCGGGCGGCGGCGGGGGCGGGCCGGCGATCACCTCGACCGACTTCACCGTGCCCGGCCCGGCGGCGCGCAGCGCTTCCTCGAGCATCCGCGTGTCGAGGCCGGAGGCGTCGACCCTGCCCTGGACCGCACGCACCGGCTCGCGGTTGAGCGAGAACAGGAACGCCTCGACGATGTTGGGCAGGCGGTGGCACATCTGCATCATGCCGTGCTCGGTCGAGGTCAGGCGCATCGTCAACGGCCGGTATTCGGCGGTCGCCGGGTTGCGGCTGCGCAGGCCCGCCACCGGCACCCACAACGGCGGCAGCTGCAGCAGGTGTTCGCCCGCGTCGAACGCGGTCTTCTTGTTCGGCGAACTCGCGCCCTCTTCGGCGAGGGCGGGAACGGCGACGAGGCAGGCGAGGGCGAGGGCGGCGAGGCGCAGGCGGAGCATTCGCGGAATCCGGTGAAAGGAACGGTCCCCATCATCGCGGCTTCGGCGCGGCCGATCAACCCTCTCGCCGGGCGGCGAAGAAATCCTTGAGCAGCGCCGCGCAGGCGGCTTCGCGGATGCCGCCGTAGACCTCGGGGCGGTGGTGCAGGGTGGAATGCTCGTAGAGGCGCGGGCCGTGGTCGACGCCGCCGCCCTTGGGGTCGAACGCGCCATAGTAGAGGCGGCGGATGCGCGCGAAGGCGATCGCCGTGGCGCACATCGCGCAGGGTTCGAGGGTGACGTAGAGGTCGCAATCGGGTAGCCGCGGCTCGCCGCGCGCCGCGCAGGCGGCGCGGATCGCGAGGAGTTCGGCGTGCGCGGTGGGGTCGGCGTCGATTTCGGTGCGGTTGGCTGCGCCGGCGAGAATCCGCCCGTCCGCGTCCACCACCACCGCGCCCACCGGCACCTCGCCAGCTGCCGCCGCCTCGCGCGCAAGGCGAAGCGCGACGTCCATCGGTGATGCTTCCGGACAGGTTGACGGCACAGGGGTCATGCCGCCACAGTGCGGGGTGCGCGGCGCGCGGTCAAGCCTCCGCCGCTTCAGGGTTTTGTAACCAAAGGTCGCGTATCCTCCCCGTCATGAAACCGGCTCGAACCTCCCTGCGCATCGCTGCGGCGCTGGCGATCGCGACGGCGCTCTCCGGCGCTCCGCGCGCGCCGGCGATGGCCGGCGTGTCGGTCGCGGGGTTGACGGTCGAGCCGCGGGTGCTGAGCGCGCTTCGCGCGGCGAGCGAGACCAGCGGCGTCGCGCTGCCCTACCTCCTCGCCAAGGCCTACCGCGAGAGCGGCTTCGA
>QKGW01000329.1 GCA_003250275.1 Alphaproteobacteria bacterium | reverse complement strand
GCCGCGGCGGGTGCGGGCAACGTCACCGAGAACATCCAGGTGGTCGCCCAGACCGCCGAGCAGACCGGCGCCGCCGCCGATCAGGTGCTTTCGGCGGCGAGCCAGCTGTTCGCCCAGACCGACGGAATGAAGAAGCTGGTTGAGACCTTCCTCGGCCGGGTGCGCAACGCCTGACGGGTTGCGCGACCGCGCGCGCCGGTCCTATGCTCCCCCGGAACCGTTTCCGGGGGAGTTTTTCATGGCGCGCATCGTTTCCCTGGTGCCGAGCCTCACCGAACTGTGCTTCGACCTCGGCCTCGGCGGCGAGGTCGTCGGGCGCACCGACTACTGCATCTCCCCTGCCGAGGCGGTCGCGGAGTTGCCCTCGGTCGGCGGCCCAAAGACCGTCGACACCGAGGTGCTCGCCGCCCTCGCCCCGACCCACGTCCTGATCTCACCCGAGGAGAACGGCGCGGCGGCCCCGGCGATGATCGCCGCGTGCGGGGCCGAAGCGATTTCGGTTCATCCGCTCAAGCCCGAGGACAACCGCGAGATCTACGCCCGCTTCGGCGCGACGTTCGGCTGCCGGGCCGCAGCCGAGGCGCTCGGCGACAGGCTCGACGCAGCGCTCGCCGAAGCCGCCGCCTGCCGCAAGACCACGCCGACGCTCGCGGTGCTGCCGTTGATCTGGCGCGACCCGTGGGTGACGGTCGGGCGCGGCACCTACGTTGCGGGGATGCTGCGCGCGGTCGGCCTCGAAACCCTGGGCGTCGGCGACGGCCTTTATCCCCGCGTCGACGACCTCGCCGCCGCCGCGGCGCGGGCGGACTGGCTCCTTCCCACCACCGAACCCTACCCGTTTTCCGAGGCCGACGCGGAGGCGATCGGCGCGGCGCTCGGGCGCGTCCGCGTCGCCCTGACCGACGGCGAGGCGGTCGCGTGGTACGGCAGCCGTGCGGTTTCGGCATTGCCGCTGCTCGTCGCGTTCAAGCGCCGGCTTCTCGACGGCGGCGCGCCGCGACCCTAAATCCTTCTTCTCGAACCCGTAGAGGAGACACCGGCCATGACCACCGCCACCGCAACCTTCGGCGCGGGCTGCTTCTGGGGCGTCGAAGCCCGCTTCCGCAAGCTCCCCGGGGTCAAGGAGGCCACCGTCGGCTACGCGGGCGGGACCACCGAGAGCCCCACCTACCGCGAGGTCTGCACCGACCTCACCGGCCACGCCGAGGTCGTGCAGGTCGACTACGACCCCGAGACGATCAATTACGAGCAGCTTCTCGACGCGTTCTTCGCGATGCACGACCCGACCCAGGTCGACCGCCAGGGTCCGGACGTCGGGCGGCAGTACCGCTCGGTGATCTTCGTCCACGACGCCGCGCAGGAAGCCCAGGCGAAGGCCAAGGTCGCCGCGCTCGCAAGCGCGTTCTCCCGCCCGATCGCCACCCAGGTGCAGCCGGCGGGCGCGTTCTGGCGCGCCGAGGAATACCATCAGCGTTATCTCGAAAAGAACGCGGGTCCGTTCTGCCGCTGAACGCC
>QKGW01000250.1 GCA_003250275.1 Alphaproteobacteria bacterium | reverse complement strand
CCATGCTCGTGACCGTGATCGTGCTCGTCCTCGGGCGGGGTGACCGGGCCGAAGCCCTGGCAACGGGTGCAGCAGCTCATCGCAAACCTCTTCCATCGGGACGCCTTCGCGCCCATCTCGGATAAAGCTACTATCTCTAGCGACTGGAGAAGCAAGGGGAGAAATACGATGCTGCCGATCGGCCTGCTGGCGAAGCAGAGCGGCGTCAAGATCCCGACGATCCGCTACTACGAGAGCATCGGCCTGCTGCCCGAGCCGGTGCGCAGCGACGGCAACCGCCGCCTCTATCCGCCCGACGCGGTGCGGCGCCTGCGCTTCATCCGCCACGCGCGCGAACTCGGCTTCGAGATCGATGCGATCCGCGAACTCTCGCGCCTCGCCGAACACCCGGCGGAGCCGTGCTGCGAGGCCGACCGCCTCGCGCGCGAACGCCTCGCGGTGATCGAGGACAAGATCGCCCGCCTCGCGGCGCAGCGCGAAGAACTCGTCCGCATGATCGGGGACTGCACCCATGGGCAGGTCGCCGAGTGCGGCGTCATCGACGTGCTCGACGACCACGCCAAGTGCCTGCACAAGGAACACTGAGCGGCGGTCAGACCGGCGCCGCTTCCTCCTCCACCAGCACCGCCACCGCATCGGGGATGCGCCGGAGCCGCGCGAGGTTGCGCAGGCTCTCGACGTGCGCCGCGGAAATCTGCACCTCGGCGGACAGCACCAGCCGCCCGTCGACGGTGACGACGTCGGCGGCGAGGGTCATGTCGGGGAGCAGCAGCCCGGTCGCGAGCGTCCGCGTCGCGCGGCCGGTGCGGCCCTTGTCGGTGGCGATTTCGAGCGCCTTGCGGATCCGCGCGAACAGCGTCGGGTCGAAGGTTTCGGCGCGCAGGCTCAGGGTTTCGAAGTCGGCGCGCTCGGGCTCCGGCCCATGCGCGACGTTGGCGAGCGCGGTGAGGATGTGCAGCACCCGCGCATCCATCGGAATCTCGGTGCCCTTCGGGCCGTCGGCGGGGAAACCCGAGCCGTCGAAGCCGCGGTTCTGCAGGTGAATGATCTTCGCCACCCCGGCAAGGCGCGGGATGTGGGCGATGATGTTGCGCGCCGCCTCGGGGCTGCGCTCGATCATGCTGCGCTCGATCTCGGTGAGCGGGTGCCCGACCGCGAGCTTCTGCAACACCTCGGGCGGCACCGAAAGCAGGCCGACCGGCCCGAGCATCGCCGCGATTTCGAGCTGCCAACGCTGCGGCAGTTCGAGCGCCCGGCCGACCTTGCGCGCCCAGTTGCGGATCCGCGTCGCGCGCGAGAACGCTGCGGGCGAGGCCATTGCGAGCATGTCGATCAGCACCTTGACCGAACCCGCGAGGGTCTTTTCGAGCAGTTCGCGCTCAGCGGTGACGAGGCGGTACTGTTCGAGCGCGGCGTCGAGACCGGAGACGATCAGCTCGGGCGGGCACGGCTTGGTGAGAAAGCGGAAGATCTGCCCGGTGTTGATCGCGTCGATCGCGGTCTGCATGTCGGCGTT
>QKGW01000350.1 GCA_003250275.1 Alphaproteobacteria bacterium | reverse complement strand
CTGGCGCGGCCGGAGCTTTTGGAGGCGCAGTTCGGCGCGGCGATCCGCGCCGCGGTGCACGGCCCGGTGCGGGTGCTGCTGCCGATGATCGGCTCGATCGGCGAGCTGCGCGAATGCCGTGTGCACTTCCGCCGCGTCTACGAGGCGTTGCGCGCCGAAGGCACGATGGTGCCCGAGGAACTGCCGCCGCTCGGGGTGATGATCGAGGTGCCGGGCGCGGCGCTCACCGCCGATGCGCTCGCGCGCGAGGCGGATTTCCTCTCCATCGGCACCAACGATCTGACCCAGTACACCCTCGCGATCGACCGCTCCGACGAGCAGGTCGCGCATCTCTACGACGGGATGCACCCGGCGGTGCTGCGCCTCATCCACTTCACCGCCGAGGCGGGCCGCCGCGCCGGGATTCCGGTGTCGGTGTGCGGCGAGGTGGCGGGCGACCCGCGCTACACCGGGCTCCTGATCGGCATGGGCATCACCGAGCTTTCGATGGCCCCGGCCAACCTGCCGCTGGTCAAGGACACGGTGCGCCACATGCTCGCGCCCGAGGCCGACGAACTCGCGGTCGGGGTGCTGCGCCGCGCCGACGTTGCCGAGGTGCGCAGCCTCGTCGCCGCCTTCCACGGCGAACCCGAGTAGCGGCGATGGACTGGGGGCGCGCGGTCGACATCTACTGCGAGCGCGTCGGCCCCGGCTTCTGGGCGGAACCGGTCAACGCCGCCACCAATCTCGCGTTTCTCGCCGCCGCGTGGTGGGGCTGGCGTCTCGCGCGCCGACGCGGCGAGGCGCGCGCCGACGTCGCGCTGGTCGCGGCGCTCGCCGCGGTGGTCGGCGTCGGCTCGTTTCTCTTCCACACCTTCGCGACCGCCTGGGCGGGCCTCGCCGACGTGATCCCGATCGGCGTGTTCTGCCTCGTCTACCTGTTCGCCGGGTTGCGCCGCTTCTTCGGCCTCGGGCCGTTCCGCGTGCTCGGGCTCGCGGTGGTCGGCGTGGCGCTGTTCTGGGTGACGCCGGCGAACCTGCCGCCGGAGCTGCGCGGCAGCGCCGCCTACCTGCCGGTGCTGGCGGCGCTCGGCGCCACCGCCCTTGCCCTCGTCGTCGCGCGTCACCCGGCGCGGGCGCCGATCGCGGCGGCGGCGTTGGCGTTCGCGGTCTCGCTCGGCTTCCGCAGCGCCGATCCGCTGGCGTGCCCGGCGTGGCCGCTCGGCACCCATTTCCTCTGGCACGTCCTCAACGGCTGCGTTTTCGCGCTGCTCCTCGACGGGCTTACGCGGGCACCGCGCCGAGCGCCTTGACCTTGGCTTCGGTGCGCGCGATCAACCGGTCGATTTCGGCGACGTCGACCGCGGCGAGCTTCGGCCCCGGCGCGCGCAGCGCGGCGCTGGCGATCGCACCGCGGCGCATCAGGATGTGCTTGCGGATCGCCAGCCCCATGCCGAGCTGCTGCTCCATCCTGAGGATCGGCAGGTAGCAGTCGTAGAGATCCTCCGCCGCATCCGCCCGGCCCGCCTGGAACAGCCGCACGGTCG
>QKGW01000374.1 GCA_003250275.1 Alphaproteobacteria bacterium | reverse complement strand
GGGGCGGCGGGCTGGCTGGTGTTCAACCCGCATTCGGCCTGCATCGACATCCTCGAATTCGCCGGCGACGAGTTCGCCGGGCGGGTGTTCGCCGAGGCGGCGGCGGGCCGCTGCACCGTGCTCGCCGTCGCCGCGCGCCGCCCGTCGGCGTGGGTGCCGCGCCTCGCGCCCACCTGCGTCACCGCCGTCGCGCATCTGCTCGGCGCGCCGTCCCGTCCGTGGACGACGCCGCGCGCGCTTCACCGCCGTCTCTTGCAACAGGAGGAACTCATGGGATCCGTGTTCTCGACCCCGAAGGTCGACACCAAGGCCGCCGATGCGGCGGCGCGCAAGGCGCAGACCGAAGCCGACGCGCTCGAAGCCAAGAACCAGGCGCGCCTGCGCGCGCTCCGCGCCGGTCAGTCGGGCCGCTCGCTGCTCGCCTATGCCGAAACCGGCGAGGCGGGCGTCAAGACCACCCTGGGAGCCGGCTGATGAGCGCCGTCCGTTTCGCCGACCCGATCCTGCGCCGGTTCGCCCGCGCCGAGGGCAAGCGCCGGATGTGGGACGACATCCTGCGCGAGACCTACCGCCTCGCGCTCCCCAACCAGGACGACGACGACTCCCATCCGCGCGGTGCGCGGCGCGATGCGGAAATCTTCGACGGCACCGCGATCCGCGCGGTGAAGTGGAAGCGCGCCAAGCTCCACGGCGATCTCTTCCCGCCGTTCCGCCACTGGACCCATTTCCTTCCCGAAGGGCTCGACGCCGGGGATTTCGACGCGGAAACCCGGCAGGCGTGGAGCGCCTTCGTCGAGACCGCCGAGCGGCGCTTCCACAAGGCGGTCGACCGCTCGAACTTCCACCTCGAAGTGCCGCTCGCCCTCGGCGACGCCCTGATCTCGACCGGCGCGCTGTTGATCCAGGAGGGCACGCCCGAGGACCCGCTGCGCTTCGAGGCGGTGCCGATCGGTCAGGTGATCCCCGAGGAGAGCGCCGACGGCACGATCCGCACGGTGTTCCGCGCCTTCGACGTGCCCGGCCGCGATCTCGCCGAGCGCTGGCCCGACGCGAAGGTGCCCGACGCGGTGACGCGCCGCATCGCGGACGATCCCGACGCGCCGTTCGCGGTGGTCGAGGCGACGGTGTGGGACGGCGAGCGCCGCCGCTACGACTATGCGGTGTTCCTGCGCGAGGGCGAGCACCGGCTGGTCTCGCGCCGGTACCGCACCTCGCCGTGGGTGGTGTTCCGCATGGACAAGGCGACCGGCGAGACGATGGGGCGCGGCCCGGTGCTCGACGCCCGCGCCGACATCGCTACCGCCAACAAGACCAAGGAGTTGATCCTCAAGAACGCCTCCATCGCCGTTACCGGCATCTGGCAGGCGGAGGACGACGGCGTGCTCAATCCCGCGAACATCCGCCTCGTGCCCGGCGCGATCATCCCCAAGGCGCCCGGCTCGGAGGGGCTGAAGCCGCTGGAAGCGCCGGGCAAGTTCGACGTTTCGCAGCTGTTGTTGAAGGACCTGCAGGACGGCATCGACGCG
>QKGW01000347.1 GCA_003250275.1 Alphaproteobacteria bacterium | reverse complement strand
AGGGGGCGGTCATCCGCCGCACCACCCACACCGCCGCGAGCACGATCGCAACCACCATCGCCGCCATCGAGGCGAGTGCGGAGTGATCCGCGCCCTGTTCCGGCGGCAGTGCCGTCAGCAGCAGCCAGCGGCCCGCCTCCACCGCAACCGCCGCGCGGACCGTCACCCGTGCCGGTTCGCCGTAGAAGGCATCGCGCAAATGGTCGAACAGCGGCAGGTGATGCGGCGTTGCGATCCGCACCTTTAGCGGCGTGCCGGGCGGCAGGCGCTCGGCGATCGCCTCGGTCACGGCGCGGGTTTCGGCGTCGGGCGCGGCCTCGGGTGCGAATGCGGGGGCGTCGGCGAACGCGACCTCAAGCGACAGACCCTGGTAGCCTCGCGTTCCGCCGCCGGGGTGCGCAGCACCAGCGCGGCGGCATCGGCGATGCGCGCGGCGGCGGCGCGGTCGCCGAGGCGGGTGAGCGCGTCCGAGCGGTCGCCGGAATAGACCACCATGCTCAACAGGTGCGATGCGGTCAGCCCCACCAGCAGCACGATGATGGTCTGCGCGATCAGGCTCTGCGGCCGCCAGCGGATCATGCCGGGCTCACGTCGGCGGCAAGCATGTAGCCGCCGCCCCACACCGTCTTGATGATCTCGGGGGATTTCGCGTCCGGCTCGATTTTGCGCCGCAGACGGCTGACCTGGGTATCGATGCTGCGGTCGAAGGCGACCGCCGAGCGCCCGCGCGCGAGGTCGAGCAGCTGTTCGCGGCTGAGCACCCGGCGAGGGCGCTCGACCAGCGCCAGCAAAAGGTTGAACTCGCCGGTCGAGAGCGGCACCACCAGCCCCTCGGCAGAGAGCAGTTCGCGGCGATCGAGGTCGAGTACCCAGCCGGCGAACCCCAGCCGCTTCGCCGGCTCGGGCTGCGGCTGACCGGCCCCCTTGGCGCGGCGCAGCACCGCCTCGACACGGGCGAGGAGTTCGGGGGTTGAGAACGGCTTCGGGATGTAATCGTCGGCGCCCATCTTGAGGCCGAGAACGCGGTCGAGTTCCTCGCCCTTGGCGGTGAGCATGATCACCGGCACCGTGGAGGTCGCGCGCAGGTCGCGGCAGAGGGTCAGGCCGTCCTCTCCCGGCAGCATCAAATCGAGCAGGATCAGGTCGACCGGCCCCGCAGCAAGAGCCTCGCGCATCGCGCGGCCATCGGCGGCGGCGGAAACCCGGTGCCCCTCGCGGCGCAGCGCGCGGCCGACGAGCTCACGCATCTCGGCATTGTCGTCGACGATGAGAATGTGGGCGGACATTCGCTCCCTCCGATCATGTTCCTGAGATAGCCGATGCTCCGGCCAAGGCCAAGCATCGTCACACTTTGTCACAGATTTCCGGCAACCCGGAAAAACTCCGGCAACGCGCCTCCCCGATCCTGCTGCGGTCACCCGACAGGAGAGATCATGCCGCGCCGTATCGCCCTCGCTCTAATGTTCACCGCCGCCTTCGCCGCCGAAGCGAAAGCGGAAAGCCTCGACGCTCTGCTCGACGAAGCGCGCCGCGCCAGCCCCGAGATCCAGGCCGCCGCGCTTGCCGCCGATGCCGCCCAGGCGCGCGTCGCCGGCGCCGGCAGCCTGATGGACCCGATGATCAAGCTCGGGATCGAGAACTGGGGCCGCAGCGAGCCGGGCTATCTGCCCCAGAGCTCCAGCGCGGGCACGATGAAGAAACTGACGGTGAGCCAGAACCTGCCGTTCTGGGGCAAGCGCGAGATGAAGCGCGACATCGCCGAGGCAGAGGCCCGCCGCGCCGCCTACACCGCCGAGCAGACCGCCAACGAACTCGCGATGCGCCTCAAGGTCGCGCTCGCGGAAATCCGTGGCATCACCGAGAGCCTCGCGCTCGCGAAAACCCTGGAACGCCGCCTCGGCACCATCGCCCTGGCGGCGAAGGCGCGCTACGCCGAGGGCGAGGGCCAGCAGCCGGAGGTGACGCGGGTGACGGTCGAACGCGCCGCGATCGTCGCCGAAATCGCCCGCATGGAAGCGCGCCGCACGGTTGCCGCGGCGCGGGTCAACCGCCTCCTGGCGCGGCCGCAGACGCAAAAGCTGGCCGACGTACCCGAGTGGCGCCGGGTGCCCGAATCCGCGCGCTACGACCTCGCGGCGCTGATCGACCGGGCGCAGCGCGACAACCCCGATCTCCGCGCCGAACGCGCCGCCATCGACGGCGCATCGCGCACCGCCGACCTCGCGCAGCGCAACTGGTATCCGGATTTCGAGGTCGGCGTCGCCGCCAAGCGCGAAATGGGCCGAGTGCAGAGCTACGAGGCGATGGTGACGATGAGCGTGCCGTTGCAGTGGAGCCTGCACCGTTCGGAAATTTCCTCCGCCCGCGCCGCCGCAGCAGCAGCGGAGAACCGCCGCGACGCCGCCGAACTCCGGGTCGCCGAAAGCCTCGCCGCCGCGTGGGCCGATTTGGCCGCCGCGCGCGAGGTCGAGGCGGTGATCCGCGACACCCAGCTGCCCCAGGCGGAACTCGGCTTCAACGCCGCCGCCAAGGGCTACGAATTCGGGCGCGTCGGCGCTACCGACGTGCTGATCGCCGAACAGCAATTGTGGAAATCCGGCCTCGATTTGGTCGCGGCGCGCCTGCAGCAGCAGAGCCGCCTCGCCGAAATCGAAGCCCTGATCGGAGACGACCTGTGAGCCGCGCCACCACCCTCTCTCTCGCCGCCCTGATGCTCGCCCTCGGAGCGGGCGGCGGCTACACCTACGCCCACCTCAACGCCCCCGAGGCGGACCACGCCGCGATGACCGCCGCGGCGGCCGAACCCGCCGACCCGCGCGGAAAAATCCTCTTCTACCGCAACCCGATGGGCCTGCCCGACACCTCGCCGGTGCCGAAGAAGGACAACATGGGGATGGACTACATCCCGGTGTACGAGAACGAGGCCGCCGCCGAGGATCCCGGCGCGGTATCGGTGAGCGCGGCGAAGCTGCAGAAGCTCGGGGTGAAGAGCGAGGCGGCGGAGCTACGCAGCCTCGCGCGGGAGATCCGCGCGGTCGGAACGGTCGAAACCGACGAGCGCCGGGTTTCGGTGATCGCACCGCGCTTCGAGGGCTACGTCGAAGCCCTGCCGGTCAACGAAACCGGGCGCGCGGTGAAGAAGGGCGAGACCCTCGCCCGCGTCTATTCGCCCGCGGTGGCCCTGGCCGAGCAGGAATACGCGTTGAGCCGCGCCGCCGACCCCGAACTCGCGGCGGGCGCGCTGGCGCGTCTCGCCAATTGGGGCGTTCCGGCGGGCGAGATCGCGCGCCTCAAAGCAGGAGGAAAACCGTCGCGGACCCTCGCGATCACCGCGCCCGGCGATGGCGTGATCCTCGAAAAGCGCGCCCTCGAAGGTATGCGCTTCATGCCCGGCGAAGCACTCTACCGCGTCGCCGACCTCTCCGGCGTGTGGCTGATCGCCGAGGTCTTCGAGCAGGACCTCCGCCGCATCTCGGTCGGCGATCCGGCGACCGCGAGTTTCGCGGCGCTGCCGGGGCGGAGCTTTGCGGGCAAGGTCGCGTTCGTGCCGCCGACGCTCGCCGCCGACACCCGCACCGCGCGGGTGCGCATCGAACTCCCCAATCCCGACGGCGCGTTGCGCCCGGCGCTCTACGGCTCGGTGACGCTCGCCGCGCCGGTGGCGGCGGAGGCGGTGCTGACCGTGCCGGAGGGCGCGGTGCTCGACACCGGCACCCACCAGACCGTGCTGATCGACGCGGGCGACGGGCGCTTCTCGCCGCGCGCGGTGAAACTCGGCGCACGCGCGGACGGCTACGTCGAGATCACCGAGGGCCTGAGCGAAGGCGAAGCGGTGGTGACCCGCGCCAACTTCCTGATCGACGCGGAAAGCAACCTCCGCGCCGCCCTCTCCGCCTTCGAAACCCCGTAAGGAACGCGCGATGATCGCCCATTTGATCCGCTGGTCGGCGCGCAACCCGTTGCTCGTCCTGATCGCCACCCTGATGATCGCCGGAGCCGGCGTCGTCGCGACGACCCGCCTGCCGCTCGACGCACTGCCCGATCTCTCCGACACCCAGGTGATCGTCACCACCGAATACGCCGGCCAAGCGCCGCAGGTGGTCGAAGACCAGATCACCTATCCGCTCACCACCGCGCTGCTCGGCGTGCCGAAGTCGCGCGTGGTGCGCGGCCAGTCGTTCTTCGGCACCAGCTTCGTGACGGTGATCTTCGAGGACGGCACCGACATCTACTGGGCGCGCTCGCGCGTGCTCGAATACCTCCAGACCGCCGCCAAGACCCTGCCCGCCGGGGTCAGCCCGAGCCTCGGGCCCGACGCCACCGGCGTGGGCTGGGTCTACCAGTACGCGCTCGAAGCCAAGGACAAGGGCCTCGACGAACTGCGCAGCCTGCAGGACTGGTACCTGCGCTTCCAACTCGCCACCGCCGACGGCGTATCCGAGGTCGCGGGCGTCGGCGGCTTCCAGAAGCAGTATCAGGTGATCGTCGACCCGCGCCGCCTCCAGGCCTACGGCATCCCGTTGAAGGCGGTGCAGCAGGCGATCCGCGACGGCAACCAGGACGTCGGCGGCCGGGTGATCGAAAGCGCCGAAACCGAGTTCATGGTGCGCGGCCACGGCTACCTCAAGTCCGCCGCCGACATCGGCAACATCGTGCTCTCCGCGCGCGGCGGCACGCCGGTGCTGTTGAAGGACGTCGCGCGGGTCGAGATCGGCCCGGACGCGCGGCGCGGCATCGCCGAGCTCGACGGCGAGGGCGAGACGGTGGGCGGCATCGTCGTCCAGCGGATGGGCGAGAACGCGCTCGCCACCATCGATTCCGTCAAGCAGCGGATCGCCGAGATCACCCCCGGCCTGCCCGATGGCGTGTCGTTCCGCACCGTCTACGACCGCTCCGATCTGATCCGCCGCGCGGTGGAAACCCTCAAGCACACCCTGTTCGAGGAAAGCGTGATCGTCGCGCTGGTGTGCGTCGCGTTCCTGCTTCACGTACGCTCGGCGCTGGTCGCGATCCTGATGCTGCCGGTCGGCGTGCTGATCGCGATTTTGGTGATGCAGTACCTCGGCATGACCTCCAACATCATGAGCTTGGGCGGCATCGCCATCGCCGTCGGCGCGATGATCGACGCCGCGATCGTGATGATCGAAAACGCCCACAAACACATCGAACGCCTCAAACCCGGCGAGAGCCGCAAGGACGCGCTGATCGACGCGGCGGTCGAGGTCGGGCCGAGCCTGTTCTTCGGCCTCCTCATCATCACCGTGTCGTTCCTGCCGGTGTTCGCGCTCGAAGCGCAGGAAGGCCGCCTGTTCAAGCCGCTCGCGATGACCAAAACGTTGTCGATGGCGGGCGCGGCGCTGCTCTCGATCACCCTGGTGCCGGTGCTGATGCTCGCGTTCGTGCGCGGCCGCATCCTCCCCGAGGCGAAGAACCCGATCAACCGTGCGCTGATCGCGGCGTACCGCCCGATCATCGAGGGCGTGCTTTCGGCCAAAACGCTGGTGCTGGCGCTGGCGGTGGTCGCGCTCGGCCTCTCCTGGGTGCCGTTCAAGCAGCTCGGTTCCGAGTTCATGCCCAATCTCGACGAGGGCGCGATCCTCTACATGCCGACCACCCTGCCCGGCCTCTCGATCACCAAGGCGGCGGAACTCCTGCAAGTGCAGGACCGCGTGCTGAAGAGCTTCCCCGAGGTCGAGACGGTGTTCGGCAAGGCCGGGCGCGCCGCGACCGCCACCGATCCGGCGCCGACCGAGATGTTCGAAACCGTGATCACCCTGAAGCCGCACGACCAGTGGCGCCCGGGCATGACCACCGACAAGCTGATCAAGGAGATGGACGCGGCGCTCCAGATCCCCGGCGTCTCCAACGCCTGGACGATGCCGCAGCGCGCCCGCGTCGACATGCTCGCCACCGGCATCCGCACCCCGATCGGCATCAAGGTGTTCGGCAACGATCTCGGCGAACTCGAACGCATCGCGCGGCGGATCGAAGCGGTGGTGCGCGACGTGCCCGGCACCGCGTCGGCCTACGCCGAACGCGTCGGCGGCGGCAAGTACCTCGACATCCGCCCGGATCGCGCCGCGCTCGCCCGCTACGGCATCTCGATCGCGGCGGTGCAGGCGACCATCGCCACCGCGCTCGGCGGCGAAACCATCACCACCACGGTCGAGGGACGCGAGCGCTACTCGGTCAACCTCCGCTACCCGCGCGCCCTGCGCTCGGACCCGCAGGCGATCGCGCAGAACGTGCTGGTGAACGCGCCGGACGGAACGCCGATCCCGCTCGGGCAGCTCGCCGAAATCGGCTTCGCGCCCGGCCCGGCAGCGA
>QKGW01000253.1 GCA_003250275.1 Alphaproteobacteria bacterium | reverse complement strand
CCCGGCATTGCGGTACTTCGAGGCGAGCGCGCCGGTCACCGCGGCCTCGATGTCGGCATCGTCGAACACGATGAACGGCGCGTTGCCGCCCAGTTCGAACGACACCTTCTTGATCGTCGGCGCGCACTGCGCCATCAGCATCGCACCGGTTTCGGTGGAGCCGGTGAACGAGAACTTGCGGATCTTGTCGGAGCCGGTGAGGACTTCGCCGACCACCGACGATTTGCCGGTGACGATCTGCAACACCCCCTTCGGGATCCCCGCCTCCACCGCGAGCACGCCGAGGCCGAGCGCGGTGAGCGGCGTCTGGCTCGCGGGCTTGACGATCATCGTGCATCCGGCGGCGAGCGCGGGGCCAACCTTGCGGGTGATCATCGCGGCGGGGAAGTTCCACGGCGTGACCGCGGCGCACACCCCGATCGGCTGCTTCATCACCACCAGGCGGGCGTCCGCGCGCGGCGACGGAATGAGGTCGCCGTAGACGCGCTTGCCCTCCTCCGCGAACCACTCGATGAACGATGCGGCGTAGGCGATCTCGCCCTTCGCCTCGGCGAGCGGCTTGCCCTGCTCCGCGGTCATCAGCGCGGCAAGGCCGTCGGCATTCTCCATGATCAGCTCGAACCAGCGGCGCAGCAGCGCGCTGCGCTCCTTGGCGGGAAGCGCGGCCCATGGCGCGAAGGCGGCTTCGGCGGCATCCACCGCGGCTTTTACCTCGCCGCGCGATAGCGACGGAACCGTGCCGACGCGGCTGCCGTCGGCGGGGTTGGTGACGGCGATGGTCTCGCCGCTCGCCGCCCGGCGCCATTCGCCGTCGATCAGACATGCGTCACGCAAGAGTTCGCTTCGGGCCAGCTTGAGCACGGCATATCTCCTTGGATTTGCGGACAACGGGTTCGCCCGATAAGGTGTTGTTCGTCGGCGCGCGAATCAACCGCGACGCCCTACGCAGGTAAGGAGCAGGCGATGAAAACGGCGGTCGTGACCGGTGCGGGTACGGGGATCGGGCGGGCGGCGGCGCTGGCGCTGCTGAAGGCGGGATGGAACGTCGCGCTCGCCGGGAGGCGCAGGGAACCGCTTGAGGAAACCGCGGCGATGGCGGAGGGCGGCGTCGCCCTGCCGGTGGTCGCGGACGTCACCGATCCGGCGTCGGTCGCGGCGCTGTTCGAAACCGTCGTCCGGGAATGGGGGCGGCTCGATTTTCTCTTCAACAACGCCGGGCGCGGCAGCCCGTCGTGCGAGATCGGCGAGGTCAGCGACGCGGACTGGTACGGCGTGGTGAACGCCAACCTCAACGGCGCGTTCCTCTGCGCCCGCGCCGCCTTCCAGACGATGAAGGCGCAGACGCCCCAGGGCGGGCGAATCGTCAACAACGGCTCGATCAGCGCCACCGCACCGCGCGTCGGCAGCGCCCCCTACACCGCCACCAAGCACGCGATCACCGGCCTCACCAAGGCGATCAGCCTCGACGGACGCGCCTACGACATCGCCTGCGGGCAGATCGACATCGGCAACGCGGCGACGCCGATGACCG